>DAOORH010000440.1:0-1597 GCA_035389145.1 Cellvibrio sp. | reverse complement strand
TGAATGCCTTCCAATCCATTGGTTGCAAAGGTGATTTCAACATCCCAACCCGCAGGTAGCGCCTTGGCGACCTGCTTGCGCGCCATGTTGGAATCATCACAAATAAGAAGAGGTATGGTCATAAATCATGCTTTAGGGCGTGCTGTTAATGGAATAACCTGAGTATAGACAGGCATTCTCAGTTCGCCGGAATATTTTTAATTTAAGCGATAAATCACCCCAGCCGACAGATCAAAATCCTCTAACGCCCATCAAAAAATGCTTCTACCGACAGATTTAAGCGCTCTGCTTCCACGGTATCTAACTCACCCAAATGCTGCTTTGCATTGGCAAGCCAAGGTAAGGTTTCAAGCTCGGTTTGAGTTTCAGGCATGCGATTGCTAGCGCCAAGCAACGCCCTCACATCTTTGAGCGTAAGCCGAGCGAGGTCGCGGCTGAGCACGAACTCGTTTTGTTGCGTGGTCGCGATTACATTGTTGTTGAGCAGTATTTCGCGGATACGCTGCCATTGGTCGGTGGAAAGCCCCAGCCGTAACATCTGATGATTGGCAACGCTATCGCCTTTAAAGGAGGCTTGATGAAACTGCCAGAGTACCAATAGGCAGCCAAAGAAATCGGGGTAGCCACGGTCTTTCATATCCACTTGAATGAGGCTAATACTGCGCACTAAAACAGCTCCGCCCAAAATCACCATCCAACTCAAGTTAATCCACAATAAAAACAATGGGACTACCGCAAAGGCACCGTAAATCAACTTAAGATCGGAATGCGCAGCCATAAGGCCAAAACCAAACTTAATCAACTCGAATACCACAAGCGTTGCCACACCACCGATAAGCGCGTGCTTAAAGCGAACCTTACAATTGGGGACAGCCACAAATAACAGCGTAAACGCAGCGGCAGTTAGCAACCAAGGCACCCATTCAAATACGTAATCCACAAAACCCCAACCTTCGTAAAAACCCACAAAGGTGCGCAGCGCGATCAAGTAAGTTTTCATAAAGAGTGCAAGCCCAAGCAACAGGGGGCCAAGGCTGAGGATTGCCCAGTAGAGCAGGAAGTTGGAGACGCCTTTGCGTTCGCGCTCTACATTCCAAATGGCGTTAAAATTTTCTTCAATATTTTTGAGCATAAAATAGGCGGATGCCATTAAAAAAAGCACGCCCACGACCGTAAGCTTGCGCGCTTGCTCAGAGAAATCGCTCAGATATTGCGCAATAATTTGCTCGTTACCTGGCAGCAGCTGAGAAAAAATTAAAGACTGGAATTGATCGCCTGCAGATTCAAAGGCAGGGATAATAGAAAACATGGAATAGCTAACGGTTAAGAGCGGAACTATTGCAAAGAGCGTCATATAAGTGAGCGCACCTGCACTTTTTTGGCAGGACTTCTCGAAATAAAGCCTGTAAGCCAAGAGCACTACGCGCACGCTCAATCGGTAAAAGTGATTTAATGCTGCCAGCAAAGTGGATACCCTCCTTCGCGCCCCCGTCAGATAAGGGGCTATAATGCGACTTTTTAAATAGCCTTTTAATAGACACGAACAACTATGCCGACACTTTATCACAATCCCCGCTGCTCTAAATCCCGTGAAGCT
>DAOORH010000439.1:0-3095 GCA_035389145.1 Cellvibrio sp. | reverse complement strand
ATTGGTATCGGTAAGCATGCGTCGCTCGATGTACTGAAACAAATTAGCGAAAACGTGCTGCATTTGGATGCTAGCACCGATGCAGATTTCCGCGATTTTATCGACTGGGTAACTATGTCTGTTGTGGCGCAAAGCCGCAGCGTTTCTACCACCGAAAAAGGTGTAAGTCTCGCAAAACTTAATCCCGATATTTTGAGTTTGGTAAACGATATTAGCCAAGCAAACAAAGTGGATGAAGATTTTGTAATTCTCAATGGCCGTTGCCAAAAATCGCGTTTGCCTTATTTAATTAAATACGAACGTAGCGCGCCCAATTTTGAAAATACCAATATCAGTATGGGCGGCAGCCAATATTATCTCACTGGCGTTTTTGCGCTGGAGCAAGATTATTTTGATCTCTCGGATACGCGCTGCCTCACGCGCACTATTAATACCAATGAATTAGTGGGCGCGCCCGGTTGCCCGCACTGCGGCAATCCCTATGGTTTTGCTATGTGTCGCTGCGGCCAAATTATGTGCATTCACGGCGACGGCCCGGCAACTTGCCCAACTTGCGAGCAGGCCTGTAATTTTGGCCAAGGCAATGGTCAAGGTTTTGATGTTTCCAGAGGTCGCGGTTAGTGCAGAAATTAATGTTAAGGAATTTATCGCGTGCCTGATTTTCGTTTACCCAATGCCCGTGCAGATGAAAACTACACCGCGAGTTTGAAATCAGTATTAACTAACTTGGGCTCAGTATCCTTCTTGGATATTCATGTTCCTGATAATTTAGGCTTAAGCGCAGATTTAGCGGCAGGCACCTTAAGTGGTTCGCCTGCCAGCGCAGGTGATTTTGAAATATCGCTGGTCTATTACAAAATTACCGAAGTACCTGCGCGTGAATACACGGCAAAACTTTCGCTCTTGGTTGTGCCCAATCCCAAATCTCTGTGGAAGAATTTACCTTCAGATAGCAATGCTATTTATTGGCGAACCGATGAAGCTTGTAGTTCACTTTCCACTGAAAATATTTCTGTGCTTGCCTCCAGTAAACGCGGCCGCTCTCACGCCCATGTAGGCAGCTTTCGCGATGATGATTATCAGCACGCGCTTGTTAATGATTGGGTGATAACGGTTGTAGCGG
This sequence comes from Cellvibrio sp., assembly GCA_035389145.1. Taxonomy (GTDB): domain Bacteria; phylum Pseudomonadota; class Gammaproteobacteria; order Pseudomonadales; family Cellvibrionaceae; genus Cellvibrio. The sequence continues at coordinate 1,972 of DAOORH010000439.1, read as the reverse complement.
ATGGTGCAGGCAGCGCCAAATATTCGCGGCGCGGCGCGCAACTTATTTGCGAAGCTGCAGTGCACAATTTATCGCAGGGTTTGGTAGATGATTCTGCATTAGTTGAAGCCGTAACTTTTTTTCAGCAAGCGCAAAGCGAAAAAGCTTCTTCGTTAGATGCTGCGCAGCAAAACTTACAGTCAATTCTTGCTGGCAAACTTGGCAGCGCTGCGCGCAGTGCAGAGCAGGCAATTCAACAGGAGCTTGCGTTGCATTCCAATTTACAAGCCGAGTACAAAGATTTCTCCAGTACCGCGCTTATCGCCATTTGCAAACAATTCAGCTTCGGTACTTTGTGTGCGGCTTTTGCGGTTGGCGATGGTGCCATAGCAGTCTATCAACAAGGCCACGCAGTGACTTTGTTAGGCAGTGCAGATTCCGGCGAGTTTGCTGGGCAAACGCGTTTCTTGGATGCTCAAAGTGTTGCTGATTCTGCAATAGCAGCGCGCACGCGATTTGTATTGGTAGAAGATTTAACCGCACTGTTATTAGTGAGCGATGGTGTTTCAGATCCTTGGTTTGAAACAGATGCTCAGCTCGCCAGCATCAATAAGTGGGATGCGTTTTGGTCAGAGTTGATTGCAGCAGATGCAATTGCAACAGAAGAAAAACTGTTAGCGTGGTTAGATTTTTGGTCGTCGGGAAATCACGATGATAGAACGATTGTTTTGGTGCGCTCTAGTAAATCTTTATCTTGAAAAAGCTTTGAGCTTTTTATTCCTTCTCCCTTTGGGAGAAGGTTAGGATGAGGGCGCTTTTTAGAGGCATGTTTTAAGCTGATAGAACCCTCACCCCAGCCCTCTCCCAAAGGGAGAGGGAGATAAAATGCACAAGAATAAACTAACGTAGGTAAATCCATGGCTATTATTACGCTCACCGCTGCCGATGGTTCAGAAGTACAATTTTATGATGAACTTAAAGCCTCGGGTGGCATGAAGGATGTTTACTTCTCGCTCAATCGCGATTATGTGGTGGCGTTTTACCGCACGCCTGCAGTCGCCGCTGTAGAAGAGCGGTTGGCGGTTATTACCGGAATTTATCGCGAGCGTATTTTTAATCAAGCGGGCGGCGATTACTGGAAGAAAGTATTTTGCTGGCCGACCACCACCGTAAAATACCGCGAATATATTGGCGTAGTCGTGCCTTTTTATAGCGATGATTTTTTCTTTAAGTTCGGTTCGCGTAATGAGGATATGCTTGGCATAAAAGGCCGAGAGAAAGAGGGTAAGTGGTTTACCTCGCCCTCCAATCGCTCAAAGTATTTAGATCCGCGCGAGTTGGGCAATTGGTTACAGCAGCTTAAAATTTGCATCATGATTGCACGCGGTGTGCGCCGTATGCATGCTGCAGGTCTTGCGCATTCTGATTTAAGTTATAAAAATATTTTGATAGACCCTAGCAGTGGTAGGGCCTGTTTAATTGATATGGATGGCTTGGTAGTGCCGGGAAAATTCCCGCCTGATGTGGTGGGCACGCCAGATTTTATCGCCCCCGAATGTGTGATGACCGCGCACCTTAAGCGCGATGACCCTGCGCGCAAACTACCTTCTATTTCCACCGACGAACATGCGCTCGCGGTATTAATTTATATGTACTTATTGCTGCGCCACCCGCTGCGCGGCGATAAATGTCATGACCTTAACGACACGCAACACGACGATGAATTGGCGATGGGTGCGCAAGCATTATTTATTGAGCACCCTACCGATGATTCCAATCGCGTTCGCCCAGAAAATATAAAACCCGCCGAATTACCGTGGAAAGATCCTGCATTAATTCCCTACACTGTCACCGGCCCCTATTTAACCGAATTATTTCAGCGCGCATTTATTGAAGGCTTGCATAAACCTGCGGCTAGACCAACAGCCGATGAGTGGGAGCGCGCCTTAGTAAAAACCGTAGATTTGCTGCAGCCCTGCGCGAACAAAAGTTG
>DAOORH010000438.1:0-3113 GCA_035389145.1 Cellvibrio sp. | reverse complement strand
AAGCAGTACAGCCTCTATAATCACCGCCTTATTTATTTCTAGCCATATTCAGTATAGGCCGCCCCGATAAATTCAAAAGAGTTAAATACAAGAGAGTCGCATGCAAGAGCAATACATTCCCGCACAAGTCGAAGCCGATGCCCAAGAATATTGGGATGCCAACCAAAGCTTCAAAGTCGTTGAAGACCGCAGCAAAGAGAAATTCTACTGCCTCGCCATGTTCCCCTACCCCAGCGGCAAGCTGCATATGGGCCATGTGCGCAACTACACCATCACCGACGTGATTGCGCGCTACCAGCGTATGCAGGGTAAGAATGTATTGCATCCAATGGGTTGGGATGCGTTTGGTCTACCAGCGGAAAATGCCGCTATCAAACACAACACGGCACCAGCGGCTTGGACTTACTCCAACACCGATCATATGCGCGGCCAGCTGAAACAGCTCGGCTTCGGTTTCGATTGGTCGCGCGAAGTGACGACCTGCAAGCCTGAATACTACAAATGGGAGCAGTGGTTCTTTACGCGTTTGTACGAAAAAGGCTTGGTTTACAAAAAGCTATCCACCGTTAATTGGGATCCTATCGACCAAACCGTATTGGCCAACGAGCAAGTCATCGACGGTCGCGGCTGGCGCTCAGGCGCTTTGGTTGAGCGCAAAGAAATTCCGCAATGGTTTATTAAAATCACCGATTACGCCGAAGAGCTGATCGACGATTTAGACAAGCTGCCGAACTGGCCAGAGCAAGTAAAAACCATGCAGCGCAACTGGATCGGCAAGAGCCGTGGTCTGGATATGCATTTTGAGCTCGCTCAAGCTGTTGGCGAATTCTCCGGCTTTGATGTGTACACCACCCGCCCCGACACCATTATGGGCGTGACCTATGTGAGCTTGGCGGCAGAACATCCTATCGCCAAGCTTCTCGCTGCCAGCAATCCCGCGCTCGCACAATTTATTGCCGACTGCAAAGTGCAATCCGTAGCCGAAGCCGATATGGCGACTATGGAAAAAGCCGGCATGGATACTGGTATTAAAGCCCTGCACCCCATCACTGGCGAGCCAGTCGCCGTGTGGGTTGCCAACTATGTGTTGATGGATTACGGCTCAGGCGCGGTTATGGCTGTACCGGCGCACGACCAACGTGATTTTGAATTTGCCAAGAAATATGACATTGGAATTTCTCAAGTTATAGCCCCAGCCAATGGCGAAGAAATCGACCTAACCAAAGCTGCATTCACTGAAAAAGGCGTATTAGTTAACTCTGGCGAATACGACGGCCTGGATTTCAATGCTGCCTTTGATGCTATCGCCAGCACACTAGAAATGGCCGGCAAAGGCCAAGTAAAAACCAATTATCGTCTGCGCGATTGGGGCGTATCTCGCCAACGTTACTGGGGCGCACCCATACCCATGTACAACTTGCCCGAAGGCGGCGAGATTCCCGTGCCTGCACACAAGCTTCCCGTATTGTTGCCGGAAGATGTCATTATGAACGGCGTACAATCACCCATTAAAGCCGATGCCGAATGGCGTAAAGCCGAGCTGGATGGCCGCGCCGTTGAGAAAGAAACCGATACTTTCGATACCTTTATGGAATCGAGCTGGTACTACGCGCGCTATACCTGCCCGAATTTTGAAGGCGGCATGTTGGATAAAGAAGCTGCGGATTATTGGTTGCCCGTTGACCAATACGTAGGCGGTATCGAACACGCTATTCTTCACCTTCTGTATGCCCGCTTCTTCCACAAATTAATGCGCGATGAAGGCTTGGTCACTTGCGATGAACCTTTCGAGCGTTTGCTCTGCCAAGGTATGGTGCTGAAAGACGGCACCAAGATGAGTAAGTCCAAAGGCAACACCGTTGACCCAGAAGAGTTGATCAACCAATACGGTGCGGATACCGTTCGCTTGTTCTCCATGTTTGCCGCACCACCAGAGCAAAGCATGGAGTGGAGCGATTCTGGCGTAGCCGGCGGTAACCGTTTCTTGCATCGTTTGTGGCGTGCGGTTGAAGGCCATATTAATGCGGGCACACCAGGTGTTTTAGATGCTGCGAATTTGCCGCAAGCACAAAAAGATTTGCGCCGTAAAACCCACGAGACTATTCAAAAAGTCAGCGATGATTACGGCCGTCGCCAAACCTTTAACACCGCCATTGCCGCGACAATGGAATTGTTGAACGAAGTGAGCAAGCTTTCTGACCGCGCTAACCCTCAAGGTTTAGCGGTTGAACGTGAAGCTTTGGAGGCAGCGATTTTGTTGCTCGCACCCATCGTTCCGCATATCACTCATTCATTGTGGAAAGCTTTAGGCCACAGCGATATCCCCTTGAATGCCGCTTGGCCCAAACTCGACGAAAGCGCGCTTGTGCGTTCAACCATTGAAGTGGTTGTGCAAGTAAACGGTAAAGTGCGCGGTAAGCTGGATGCTCCTATTGACGCCCCAAAAGAGGTGTTGGAACAGGCCGCACTCGCGCTGGAAAATGTGCAGAAATTCTTGGAAGGCGTGACTGTGCGTAAAGTGATTGTGGTGCCCAATAAACTTGTGAGTATTGTTGCGAACTAATATGAAAAAAATAATTGCCAGTTGTTTAATAGCACTTACCCTATCCGCTTGCGGCTGGCAATTACGCGGATCCATGGAGTTGCCTAAAAACTTATCGCAACTTTATATTTCTGCCATAGATAGCAAGGGCGCACTTATGACTGAGCTGCGACAATTGTTAAAAACCAATCGCGTCACCTTGGTAAACAGCGCGACCGAAGCTCAATACTCGCTGTATATTTTGGAAGAGACCAAAGACCGCCGCACCGCCGGTGTGGGTGGCGATTCACTCAGCAGCTCTTACGAAATTACCCGTAAAGTGAATTATGAAATTGGATTAAAAAATTCCGAGCACACCGTTAAAGGCACTGCCATTAGCGTGCGCAGCTTTAATTACAATACCGCTGCGATTAACAGTGCAACCCAAGAAGAAATTTTATTGGATCAAGAAATGCGCCGCGATTTAGCACAGCAAGTGTTGCGTCGTTTAAGTGCGGTAATTGCTAACCCAGACGTTCAAACAAAAACCAAAAAAACTGTAACTGGCGAAAATGGCAAAACTGCGCCCTGA
>DAOORH010000437.1:0-3133 GCA_035389145.1 Cellvibrio sp. | reverse complement strand
TCGATGCCGAGTATGAAAGCAGAGAATATTATGCGGATGGCAATAATCCTGCTCCATATTCTGATTCTGAATCAAAAACCAGAGCGCTGTTTGGCGTAGGTGCAAGTTTCGATATTAGTTCGCAGCTTGCAGTTCGTGCTGAATACAATCAGTATGCAAAATGGGATGATCTTAAATTGTCTGCCCTGACTGTTGGTGCGGTCTATAAGTTTTAATCTTGGTTGTTGCGGTACCTAAAAACTCTCGGGCGAAAGCTCGGGAGTTTTTTTGTTATGGCTTGCGTAAACAAATACTTGTCACCATAATTGAAGCCCCTCATTACCCGCATGGAAGTGGTTAAACAATAAAGGAAAAAATTATGCAATCCTCTCTCGCTATTCTTAATTCGCGCTTTAATCTCCCGAGTTTTCGCCCGGGCCAAGAGACAGTCATTGATGCGCTCTTGCAAGGCCGCTCTGCACTTGCAGTATTTCCTACGGGAGGCGGTAAAAGTCTGTGTTATCAATTGCCCGCATTAATGTTCAATGGTTTAACGCTGGTCGTTTCACCGCTGATTGCCTTAATGAAAGATCAAGTGGACGCACTGCAAAAATTAGGTATTGCTGCTGCGCGTTTAGATTCATCGCTCAGCAAAGAGGAAACCTTTGCGATTTTCGATAGTATTCAAAGCGGCCGCTTAAAATTATTGTACGTGTCGCCCGAGCGTTTAAAGAATGAACGTTTTGTACAGCGCTTAGCGAATACGCACATTAGTTTGATGGCGATAGATGAGGCCCACTGTATTTCTGAATGGGGCCACAATTTTCGGCCTGATTATCTAAAACTGGCGGACTTGGCAAAAACGCTAAAAGCTGAACGAGTGCTTGCGTTAACCGCAACCGCAACGCCAAGTGTGGCCGCTGATATTTGCAAACAATTTTCCATTCAAGCGCAAGACCATATTCAAACCAGTTTTGCGCGCCCAAATTTACAGTTGCGTGTAACGCCTTGTTCGGTGGATGAGCGCGTCAATTTATTATTGGCTCGCTTGCAAAAACATCCAAGCGATGCAGCAACTATTGTGTACGTCACCCTGCAAAAAACGGCGGAAGATATTGCCGCTGCAATTAATTCGTCAGGTTTAAGTGCTGCGCATTATCACGCAGGTTTAAATGACGATGAACGAAACACAATCCAAAATAATTTTATGAACGGCGACACGCCGATTGTGGTGGCGACCATCGCATTTGGTATGGGAATCGATAAAAGCAATATTCGCGCGGTCTACCATTTTAATTTGCCGAAATCGATTGAAAATTATGTGCAAGAAATTGGCCGCGCGGGGCGCGATGGCTTGCCGTCGCTGTGTGAAATGTTTGCGGTGGCAGATGATATTCGTGTGCTAGAAAATTTTACCTATGGCGATACTCCGAGTGCCGAGAGTATCCAGAGCTTGGTGGAGTTCTTGTTATCGCAACAGACTGAGTTTGATATATCTGCTTATGAGTTATCCAATCGTTTTGATGTGCGCCCCTTGGTGTTAACAACGGCCTTAACGTATTTAGAGTTGCAGGGCGTTATTGCTGCACAAGCCCCGTTTTATAGTGAATACAAAATTCAGTTTTTGCAGAAAATGGATATTGTGCTGGCGCAATTTGATTCTGTGCGCGCCGATTTTTTACGTCGCTTGTTTGCCGCGGGTAAAAAAGGCACTAAATGGCTAACGCTGGATATGATCAGTATTAGCGAGAAATTGCAGGAACCGAAAGAGCGTATTACCAAAGCTTTGGATTATTTGGCTGAAAAAGGCGCTATTGAATTAACGGTAGCCAGTTTGCGACAAACCTATCGCAATATGGGTGCGGTGCGGAATTCACAAGATTTGCAAAGTTTGTTAGAAACTCTGAATAGATTATTTGCGGAGCGAGAAGCCCGTGATATAACACGCATCCATAGTATTTTGGCCTATGCCAATAACCCCAAATGCTTGAGTCAGCAGCTTATCGAGTACTTTGGTGAGCCAGCTAACATCTGTGGAATATGCAGTCATTGTCGCGCTCAGGCGCGTGGTGAGGCAGTGGCTCTGGTTGAATCCTTGATTGCACCACAGATTACGGCTCGGCAGCGTGAGCTCATTACTGAAGTGCAGGGCGAGTATCACGCCGCATTACAGCAAACACGGCAATTAGCGCGTTTTCTCTGTGGATTGCCCAGCCCAGCAACGGCCCGTTCCAGTTTGCGGCAGCACAAGGCCTTTGGGGCCTTGGAGGGTTTGGGTTTTCAGCAGTTGCTGACGCTTGCGAAGCAGGGCTAAGTGAAGGAATGAATGCGATTAACCAGAAGAACTAACAGTATTGTGGCTTATTGGTTTAATGGTCATAATGACATTTTGAATTTTTATATGATAAAAAGGTGAAACCTATGAAAACCCTAAAAGGCCCAGCGATTTTCCTAGCGCAGTTTTTAGGCGATACCGCCCCCTTCAATAGCCTTGATAGCATCGCCGGTTGGGTGGCGAGTTTGGGCTTTAAAGGCGTACAAATCCCGACGTGGGATAAGCGCGTGTTCGACCTTGAGCAAGCAGCCAATAGCACTGAATACTGCACGCAATTTCTGGCGACTTTGGCTAAGCATGGTTTAGTACCCACCGAATTATCAACGCACTTGCAGGGCCAATTGGTAGCGGTTCACCCCGCTTACGATGAAATGTTTGACGGCTTTGCACCTGAATCCGTTCGCGGTAATCCAGCTGCTCGCCAAGCTTGGGCAGTGGAGCAAATGATGCTGGCAGCCAAGGCCAGTAAAAATTTAGGTTTGAAAGCGCACGCGACTTTCTCTGGTGCTTTGTTGTGGCCCTATTTGTACCCTTGGCCACAGCGCCCAGCCGGTTTAGTGGATGCAGGTTTCGGTGAATTGGCAAAACGCTGGAAGCCAATTTTGGATGCGTTTGATGCGGTTGGTGTTGATGTGTGTTACGAAATTCACCCAGGTGAAGACTTGCATGACGGCGCGACTTTCGAGCGCTTTTTGAAAGCTGTTGATAATCACCCGCGCTGCAATATTTTGTTCGACCCATCGCATTTTGTGTTGCAACAATTGGATTACTTAGCGTTTATTGATCGCTATCACGACCGCATTAAAATGTTCCATGTTA
>DAOORH010000436.1:0-3148 GCA_035389145.1 Cellvibrio sp. | reverse complement strand
AATCTTGGTCATCATCTGCGCCCACTGGGCGTTGTGGTATCCCCTGCGACCAGGTGTACCCGTATGAGCCTGCCAGATGTGAACCATTTCGTGGCACAGGGTTTGGCAGATCTCCATCAGAGGGTGCTTTGCAAAGTATTCTGGATTGACCGCGAGTTCATCGATGTACTGGCGCTGATCATTAACCCAGCGTCCAATCGACGCGTAGCCCATCACTTTTCGTTGTCGATGGTAAGTAATAATGACCGGCGGCAGTTGCCCGCCGAACAGGCTTTGGTTAAAATGATCGTATGCTTCTAATAGCGCATCATACGATTCAGATGTCGGTTTATCAGTCATACCTCTCCAGATGATCAATATTGGTGCTTATTTTGGATTGTACAATCCAAAATAAGCACCAAATCAGTGCAAAATAACTCCCGCCATTTATTCCTGCATTAATCGCTAAAATTTTTGCTTGAGAATTCATACATTCTACCAGTGTATGAAATTTTGGCTATAGAGCAACTTCATACAATTTTCCAAGAATTGAATACGTCAAAGCGCCAGCGACGTATGCGCTAGCTACTGTGGAGAATCGTATGGAATAGGATGTTAAAGGCTGGATGCGGTGTTACTGAGGAGCGATTTTCCGTGGGAGTTTACTTGGGAGAATGGATCGTTAACTGGCAGGTAGCGCATGGCTGATCGGATATCCTTCCAGCCGACATACTTCATGAGGGTTTTTAAATCCCACCCATTAGCCGTTGCCCAACTGGCAAAACCCCGGCGTAAGGAATGGCTGCTGTAACTGTCAGGTGATGGTATGTCGGCTCGCGTGAATAAATCACGTAACAACGGAATAAAACTCACGGTGTGTAGGCCTTGGCCGCTAATGTGACCCCACCGATTAATCCCCCTAAATACAGGTCCGTGGTCTAAGGAGGACAGCTCAATCCAGGCTTGGTAAGCATCCACAGGGCACAGGCGTGCCAGCGCAGGTGCTTTAAAAGTCTCGCCTTGATAGTGAGTTTTGTTGAAAGGTAGAAATAAACTCATTCCCTCACCAGGGACCAGCTGTACGTTTTGGATTTCAATCCGGCTCAATTCATCACTGCGAAAACCCCGCCAAAACCCCAATAACACCAGTGCTCTATCGCGAACATGCTTTAGCTGGGCTTGCTCATTTCCCTGCGCTTTGGCGGCGTCGATTTGTTGTGCTAGCCAAGTATCCAGCTGTTCAAGTTGGATAAGTTGGAATGGTTTAGCTTGTTTTTCCTGCGCCGGATGAAGCGCTGATATACCGCGAAGTACTTTCTTTACCAAGGGTGATTTTGTGGGGTCCGGCATTCCCTGGTCGATATGCCATCGACTTAGCGCAGCAAGTCGTTGTTTTAAAGTATTTAAGGCTAGTGCGGGAGCGTAATGAGCGAGATAGCTGGCAACACTGTCCGAAGTCGCGGGAAGAAATCCACCCCATTCAACTTCAAAGTGTTCGATAGCAGATCGATAGCTGCGCCGCGTGTTATCCCGTGTGGCTGCATTTACATAACGATCAACATCACTCATAACAGTCTCTCATGATTTACCCACTCTTCGAGATTACCGAGATTTGGGGCCTTCTACAAGATCTGGTTACCACTACAGCCAAAGCTCCTACGCGCCGACAGATGGGTACATCTGTAAAGGTGAATTCTACAACACGATAATGTTTTGAATTCTTCCATTAAGCGATTTACTCACGAGATCATCAACGGCAAACGGACGCGTGTAGTTCTCGTCCATTGCCAAATCGTATATTGCTTGCTGAGTTTTTGTATCAATGCCAAACCACCAGTCAAGTCGAAAAAATGTGTTTTCAGAATAGGCAAAAATAGATTTGGAAAGCCAATCGATAATAAATTGATGGTCTCGGGAAAATACATCGTCCAAATATTTACCGATTATTGTGTCATGATTTAAATAGGAGATAACGTAAGCCGCCTGACCTTGAAGCGTTACTGTCGAAATAAAAAAGTGCTCGAATGATATATTAGGGTTTCCAAGGTTCTGCATTTTTTGAGCATTAATGTCGTAATACGGTGACATAGTGCCGCATACAGCAATGTCCAATGCGCTATCAAGCTGGATAATATAACTCGTGAATTGATTAAACTGATTGCTAATCTTTAAGCCTTCAAATTCACTCTTAATTCTGGAAATATCGTCAAAACCTTTATTTATATCTCGCTCAAGTAATGCCAAGTTTTCCTGAAGCATTAGCTGCTCGTACACTGCATATCCGCTATCACAATTTCCTTTTTGCCACTGCACAGCCTTTTTTGCCGAATTTTTTTGATAATACTCGTGGCAGATGGCCCGATACGAGCTTGCCCAACAGTTTTCAGGTGAAGCAATAAATTCGCTTATCTCAATATTTTTAAATAACTCTGTGTCATGATAATCACAAAATCCGTAAAAAATAGAAGCCTTCCGTTTAATGCCGGTTTGAATACTTTTAGTGTCCTCGAACCCATGAGTATTGCGATAAAATGTACCAATCTGACCATCCTTGGCCATGCTTGCCAACACTCGGCCACGTTGTATCGTATGAGCTCCTTTTATGAAGGTTCCACAATGTTGTGAATCAAAAGAAGCGCAGCAATATTCCATGTCATCCATAATGTGCGAGATGTTCGTTCTTATTTCAGCTTCAGTAATCTTTCGTCGCAGTTGTTTTTCATAGTGACAATCCGAAAAATACTTATCACTTCCGCACCAGCATCGTTCTTGTTTTTGCGTTTTTGAAATAGTGAAAAGATCTTCAACAAATCTATTTTTCGATTCCTGATTTAATTGCGCATATAACGCGCTTATTCTTCTAGATATCTCATCCAAGTACTGGTCTCTCCGTGAACAAGGTCATTTTTAGGGTGCGAATATTCACCGTTTTCCCGATATGCTTAACGTCGTGAGGTTTTTCCTCGTGATCAGTATTCTTTTAACTCATCACTCGATAAAGATCTATTAAAAACAGGCAAAGCAGAAATGCCAGAATAAATACAACAGGTCGTGATGTGAAAAAATTGTTTTCAGAAAATTTCTTTACGGCCTTTCGTTTAGATGACCTCATGTTTAAAACCGCATCCGCTGAATTCGTACCGCATTCATTATCGCCAACAGTGCTACA
>DAOORH010000435.1:0-3155 GCA_035389145.1 Cellvibrio sp. | reverse complement strand
AACCAATCTGCACCTTTTTGCTGGCTGGCAAACGACACTATTAATGACGTTAACGGGGTGATGTTGACCCTGCCCACTTTGGTCGCAACACTGTAATAGCTGGCGGCGGCATTACTCACCGTAAGCGCACAGGGCAATGCGGTTGGTGCAACTTGGCCCGAAAAATTGCCCTGCACATCCGTAACAACCGCACTTAAAAAGCCTGAGCCATCTGCGCACTTGGCCGTTACCAATGAATTACCCAAGGCAGCGCCCTCGGCCGCAACGCCCATTAAACTAATGGAGGTTGCGGCAGGCGTTACAGGAATATCTATTTCAAATATAGGAGTTACGGTACAAGGCGCAGTCAAGCGGTCGGTGGTGAAAGTCGCTTTAACGAGAGTGCCGCCACAACCAGTCACTGATTTAATGCGATAACCGTCATCGGCTGTGATAGTAAATTTGGCATAGGTATTATAAGGAGCATCAATAACTGCTGGCATCGCCGCGCCGCCTACAACGGAGGCAGCAGACGCTTTAATGAGCTCGGGAATGAAAGTGGCCGTAATCACGCAATCCGCCAAGATGCTGCCAGTAATATATGAAGTACCCTCTAACTTACCGCTGCAGCCTTTAACCGAAGCAATTTGATAATGCGCTGCTGGCACGACTGTTACCACTGTCATGTGGCGATCACGCACTTGGCCGTTCCCAATAGCGACATAACCACCTTCAACCTCTGCCGCCGTTATGCTATGAAATACAGGCTCCTCTTTCTCATCATCCCCACCGCAGGCCATTAACCCCATACACAGGGCGGTAATTAGTATTAATCTCAACATCTCATGCCTTCTCCCAAGCCGCGTTATTAATTCATCCGCGCAACAGCGCATTTAATCGTAATTACAGCCTAGGCTAAAAATTGGGGTTATTAAAAAAATATCTTATTTAAGCAAGGCGATGCGGTCAGATCAGCGACCAGACATGGCGGGCAGATGGCGCGCAAAACCTACGACATCTACAACATGTACGGTTGGGCGGCGACTAAGCGTACAAAACCACCTCTAACGCTGGCTCCAATGGCAACACCAACTCATGGGGCTGGCAAAACTGGCAAACGATTAGCATCACCGTAAACCTCCAAGCCGGCCAACAAGACCTTTCTGTTTATGTAAGAAAAGGCGGCTGGAATATCAACTGGTGGCAGTTGAATGCGCAATAAGATGTAAGTTGTTTTGAGAAAGTAAAAAGCCAGTGCAGAAATGCGCTGGCTTTTTTGTTTTTAGGAGGATGGGTTTATTTTTGAGCCATAGGTGTACTTGAGCTGATCACCAGCTTATCATTTAACGCACGCCGATAAGGCAGGCTACATCGGCTCAGAAAGCCATTCCACAGGAGCTTCGTTATGCAAACCGCAAAAGAGCAAGTTAGGCAACTACTCGATTCCTTACCAGACAATGCCACGCTTAACGACATCCGTTATCAATTAAATGATTCGCTCTACACTCTCTACGTGCGCCAACAAATTGAATTAGGTATGCAGGACTCACTTGCAGGCAGTGTTGTTTCCCATGCCGATATGAAGAAGCGCTATCAGAATGATAAGCGTTAATTGGACACTCAGAGCCCAAGCGGCGCTTGACGCTATTTACGATTACATTCATCAAGATGCGCCAATTTATGCCGCGCGTTTTATTCAGCAAATTGTTGATTCTGCAGATAGATTAGAAGCCTTTCCACTTAGTGGGAGAGTTGTACCTGAAGCAGCGCGCGAAGATATACGCGAAGTTATTTTTCAGAACTACCGCATTATTTATTGGCTGGTAACCGAAACACGCATTGATATCATCACCGTTATTCACGGCAGTCGTGATCTTAGCAATCCTGAGAACCAACCTTGGGATATGCATTAAAAACCAAGTAGGTAGGGCAGCATTTAAAGCGCTGCGATACGCCGAATAACACATCTCACTCCCAAGCTCAAACCTCGAAGGAAAGCAGACAAACTTAACAAAAAATGAAAGCTTTAAATATTCAATAAAATTTGCATAAAGATATTACTAGGCAATCAATTAGCTTAATAACACCAATTTCTGTAAGGATGAGAAAATGTTCATAATATTACTGTTTATAATTATCGGAGTCGTGGTAGCTATAGGAATACCTCTAATAAATAGAATCGCCAAACCATTAGTCGATGAAAAGCGCACGTACAACACATTCAGATTTTTTTGTTGGGCATTACTGATAGTGTTTATAACTTGGCCCATAATTGGAGGGCCTACACTTTTCGAAGCACAGTGTAAATTTGCGACAGAGTTAAAAATCAGTCCGTCAATCGATGCACGAAACAACGGATATTTTGACAAACGCCTTGATAACGTTAAAAACATTAATCAAATCATTTTTGACAACGATGTTGACGATCTTATTTCTGGAAGAATTTCTTTCTTTGAGTCAAGAAATAAAGATTATTTCACAGACACTAGGCCCTTCTTACAATATTACTTAGAGGAAGAAACCTCAATTCTTTGTAATAGATTTGGGCATAAGGCGAATTCGAAGATCGAGTTCCCACCGGGAAAATGCTTGGCGGCTAAAAAAATAGATACATTACAATCAAAATATATTGTAAGTGTATCAGGCAATATAAACATCGGTGATGGCACAACTAAAATTCGCTCCAGAGAATCGGATAAAACTTTAGCCCTTCATCGCTCTTTTGCTTTAACGTCAATTTTACAGCATATGCCACGTCGCTGTCCTCATGTAAGGATAGATGACACTAGTTATTCAGCACATACTGTATTCACCTCAATGGTTTTTATTGATTCATTGGGAAGAACTAAAACAGCAACAGTTAATTAACAGTTCCAAAACTACGCAAGAATTATTAATAATTGTCGGAAGGCGCTTCGCTTTTCCAACCTACATATCAACGAGATTGATAATTAAAAAATGAGAAAAAATGAAAACTGTAGGTCTGTTAGGTGGAATGAGCTGGGAAAGCACTGTTGGATACTACAGAGCAATCAATGAAGGCGTTAAAAATAAGCTGGGCGGTTTGCACTCTGCGCAAATTGCGATGGTCAGCGTTGACTTTGGGCCTATAGAAAAATTGCAGCACCAAGGCGATTGGGAAGGCACTGCACTTATATTGGCGGAAGCCGCAAAAA
>DAOORH010000434.1:0-3158 GCA_035389145.1 Cellvibrio sp. | reverse complement strand
CGTGCGTATGGCGATACATCCAGACGACCCACCATTCTCACTCTTCGGTTTGCCGCGCGTAGTCTCTACCGCTGACGATGCTCGCGCACTGCTCAATGCGGCGCCCAGCCCCGCCAATGGCTTAACCCTCTGTGCAGGCTCCTACGGCGCGCGTTGCGATAACGATTTGGTGGCTATGGCACGCGAATTTGGCGACCGCATCTACTTCGTTCACCTCCGCAATATCAAACGCGAAGATGACGGTTCCTTCTACGAATCCGATCATTTGGATGGCGATAACGATATGGTTGGCCTTATTGACGCACTGTTAGATGAAGAAGCGCGTCGCGATAAAGCAGGCAGCAAGTTACCTAAAATAGCTATGCGCCCAGATCATGGCCACTTAATGGGCGATGAAATCGGCAAAACCGGTATCAACCCAGGCTATTCATTTGCAGGTCGCATGAAAGGCTTGGCTGAATTACGTGGTGTTATTCACGCACTCTCGGTAATTCGCGCTCGCTAAAACACTGCTTAAACTGCCTTAGAAAAGCCTCTTTCACGCAAGGGGCTTTTTTATGCCTGTAACTATCACAAGTATTAATTTTGACCTTAGTCAAACAGGTGTCAAATCGTTTAGAATGCCCCATCTTTATTATCAGCCGAGATCACCAAGACTCATGTCAGTCACTATCAAAACCCCTGCAGATATCGAAAAAATGCGCGTTGCTGGCCGTATGGCTGCTGAAGTGCTGGAAATGATTGGCCCACACGTACAGGCAGGTGTTACTACCGCCGAACTCGATAAGCTCTGCCATGACCATATTGTCAACGTACAAAAGGCCATACCTGCATGTTTGGGCTATCGCGGCTTTCCAAAATCAATTTGTACCTCTGTGAATCAAGTGGTTTGCCACGGCATTCCTTCTGAGAAAAAAGTACTGAAAAATGGCGATATAGTTAACATCGACGTTACCGTCATTTATGAAGGTTTTCACGGCGATACTAGTGCCATGTATTTTGTAGGTACACCGCAACCGCACGCCGAGCGCTTAGTACAAGTCACGCAAGAGTCCATGTACAAAGCCATTGCCTTGGTAAAACCTGGCTGCACACTGGGCGATATTGGCCACGTGATTCAGCAGCACGCCGAAGGTAATTATTATTCCGTTGTGCGCGAATATTGCGGTCACGGTATCGGCAAGGTTTTTCACGAAGAACCGCAAATTTTGCATTATGGTCGTCCCGGTACTGGCATGGCGTTAAAAGAAGGTATGGCATTTACCATTGAACCCATGATTAACGCCGGAAAACCGCAAACCAAATTAAAAAGCGATGGCTGGACAGTTGAAACCAAAGATGGTCGCCTCTCTGCACAGTGGGAACACACCATGGTAGTTACCGCTACCGGCGTTGAAGTCTTAACCGCTCGCAGCGATGAGAAATTTAATTAATGTTGATGACAGCGGTGCCCTATTTTGAGCGGCCCTTATTTTTCTTTGACCAAAGCCGTTTTAGACGCGCACTGGCAGAGCAGCCGCACATCACCGTTTTTAAGGATGCAATCAATGCTGCGAATATGCAATTTAATCGCCGCTTTATTGAAGGCGAAGACATACGCACCCTGGTTTACGAACGCGCACTCTTTATCGACTGCATGCTGCACTATGCTTGGCACAAATATACGTGGCCAGACAGCATCAGTCTCGAAGCGGTAGGCGGTTACGGTCGCGGTGAATTACATCCAGCATCTGATATCGATTTACTGATTCTTCATCGCACAGAAGTGCTTGCAGAATGCGAAGAAAACATCGGGCAATTCCTCACCTTTTTGTGGGACATCAAACTCGAAATTGGCAGCAGTGTACGCACGGTAAAGCAATGTATTGAAATTGCGCGGAACGACATTACCGTTGCCACTAACATTATGGAATCGCGTACGCTTGTCGGCGATGAGTCACTACGCCTTGAATTGGTTCAGCAATCAACACCCAACAATATTTGGCCAGCGGATACTTTCTTTCGCGCCAAATGGGATGAGCAAATCGCGCGCCACAAAAAATATAACGATACCGAATACAACCTCGAACCTAACATTAAAAATGCTCCTGGTGGCCTACGCGATATTCAAACTATCAGCTGGGTGGCCAAACGTTACTTCCAAGTGCGAACTCTAAAACAACTGGAAGGCAAAGGCTTTTTTACTGAAGAAGAGTTTTCGCTACTCTACAGCGGCGAAGAATATTTGTGGCGTGTACGCTACGGTTTGCATATGGTCGCCAAGCGCGCAGAAGAACGCTTAATGTTCGATCACCAGCGCGAGCTCGCCACCTTATTTGGCTACAAAGATGAGCACGGCTCTCTCGCTGTCGAACAATTTATGCACAAGTACTATCGCACTGTACTTGCGCTGCGCGAATTGAACGATGTATTACTCCAGTTTTTATCTGAAGCGATTTTGCAAAAAGGAAAATGCAAAAGTGTAGTTTCAGTTAACGAGCGCTTTCAGTTGCGCGATAATTATATCGAAGCAACCCACACTTACGTATTTGAAGAAAATCCATCTGCACTGTTAGAAATGTTTGTGCTTATGGCACAAAACCCAAAAATTGTGGGCGTGCGTGCGTCCACTATTCGCTTGGTGCGTGAGAGCCGTCATCTTATTGATGATAACTTCCGCAACAACCCCAAGAACACACAACTTTTCGTCAAGCTGTTGCAATACCCAGGCGGCCTAGTCGAACAATTAAAGCGCATGTTGCGTTACGGTATTCTCGGTTTGTATTTACCAGAATTCGGCCAAGTCACCGGCCAAATGCAACACGATTTATTTCATATTTACACGGTGGATGCGCACACACTCAAAGTTGTGCAAAACATGTGTAACTTTTTATTGCCCAGCGCCAAAGAAGAATTCCCCATATCTGCCCATATCATGACGCGCCTACCGCGTTTGGATTTACTCTATATGGCCGGCCTCTACCACGATATCGGTAAAGGTCGCGGCGGTGATCACTCCACACTCGGCGCGGTGGATGCAGAAGCGTTCTGTAAGCGTCACGGCGTTTCTGCGCGCGAAACGCGTTTGGTCGCTTGGTTGGTGGAAAAACATTTACTGATGTCTTCAGTATCGCAAAAGCAAGATTTGTCTGACCCTGAGGTGATCCGCAACTTTGCAT
>DAOORH010000433.1:0-3159 GCA_035389145.1 Cellvibrio sp. | reverse complement strand
TCGCCGCTTTACTTAAAGCAACAAGGGTTTTGTCTTCAATTTCTTCGATAAGTTTAGCTTTGGTGATGTCATCCAATAGGGCTGATGCACTCAACACATTCGCTACTGGCCAGTTCACTAGATTTCGGAACCACGCATACAAATCGCCAAAGGCTGATTGACCCGCTTCAAGACCGACGAACCCTGGTGTTACGGAGCCGTCTACTTGGCCGCAAATACCGCGAATGCATTTATCGCCAATATCTTCATAGCTCGCGACGGTAATGTCGCAGGTAGAGGTACCCATAATTTTGGTGAGTACGCCCGGTTTTACCTTGGCGGCAACCGCGCCCATATGGCAATCGAATGCGCTGAAACTGACGGGCGTGCCCACTGGCAAGCCAAGCTTGGTCGCCCAATCGGCAGTCAAGAGCCCGCAGGTTTGATCTGAGGTAAAAGTCTCGGCGGGCAATTTGTCGCGCAGGCCGTTCAACAGTGGATCAATACCAGCAAAGAAATCATTAGGTGGATAACCGCCCCAGCTTTCGTGCCACATGAGTTTGTGACCAGTGGCACAGCGGCCCATGCGGAGTTTAGATGGATGGGTCGTGCCGGTTAATACGGCAGACATCCAATCGCAATGCTCAACCCAAAGGTAAGCGGCTTTGGCAACCGCCGTATCGGCGCGCAATACGTGTAGGGTTTTCGCCCAAAACCATTCCGAGGAATAGATTCCACCTTCGTACTTGAGATAATTTTCACTGGCCTTGTTGGCGGCAGCGGTAATTTCTTGCGCTTCTTTCACTGCAGTATGGTCTTTCCACAACACGAACATAGCATTGGGGTTTTCAGCAAATTCGGGCTTGAGCGCCAAAGCTACGCCTTCGCTATCCACCGCTACCGGGGTAGAACCGGTGGTATCAAAAGCAATACCTACCACCTGAGCGGCAGCACCGGCTGGCGCTTGCAGCCATAAGCCCTGCACCACTTGTTCAAGGCTTTCAAGATAGTCCAAGGGGTGTTGGCGAAATTGGTCTTTGGCAGGTACTGAGTACAGGCCTTTTTTCCAACGTGGGTAATACACCACATTGCTAGCAACTTCAGCGCCGGTAAGGGCGTCTACCAACAAGGCGCGAACTGAATCGCTACCATAATCAAGGCCTAAAGCATAAGAGGTCATCACATCACCGTGGTTGCTATATTTTGGTTATTTCACACCCAATTCGGGCGCCTTATTTTGTCTGATAATATTATTCGCTGGAGTGGATTTATTCAACACAAATCTGGCTGCAGGTGACAAGTATCCTGCCCCTAGCAAAGACCTGTAATGCCTTACAATCCAAGGATTCTTCAGCGAAAACAACAAAATACTTAGATTGTAATATTAACCATAAATCGTTAACCTTCAGCCCACTTATATATCACTCTGGATTGCACAATGGCTTTACTTGACCGCAACTTCAATCTGTCTCACCGCATGGTTCAAGAACTGGGTAAATCGATAGTTTGTGGTGAATACAATGACGATGGTTTGCCCACCGAAGCGGAGCTTTGCGACAAGTTTGGCGTAAGCCGCAGCGCTGTGCGCGAAGCGGTAAAAATGCTCTCCGCCAAAGGCCTAATCTCCAGTAAGCCGCGCCAAGGCATTCGCGTTCAGCCAGAACAAGAGTGGAATATTTTTGATCCGGATTTGCTGAGCTGGTCACTGGTAAGTAGACCTTCCATGAAGGTGCTCAAAGAATTTTTACAGATGCGTATCGCCATTGAACCAGAAGCTGCTGCCTTAGCAGCCCGCTATGCAACCGCAGAACAAATTGATGCTATCGAAACCGCGCTAGAGCGCATGCGCAATGCAGAAGATAATTCGCAAGAAGATTTAGAGGCAGACATCGCTTTCCACGTAAGCATTCTGTTTGCCAGTAACAACCGTTTTTATATTCGCATGCGCGATTTTATTCAGACCGCGTTACGTGTAAGTATCAGCCATACCAGCCCTATGAAAGGCAACCACGAAGGCATTGTGGAAGATCACGCCAAAGTCTTTGAAGCGATTAAAAACCGCAACCCTGAGCAAGCAAAACATGCAATGTTGCTGTTAATTGACGAAGCCTTGAACTTTATTGAAGAAGAATTGGCTTCTAGAAAAGAGTGATTTTTACATTCGCCACGTAATCTATTGCAAAGCCAGTTGTGCAAACAGCTGGCTTTTTTTATCGTCAGCACAATACTTCATCACCTCCCCACAACCAAAGGACAACACCATGAAACGTTTATTAATCAGTGCCATTTTAGCTTGCAGCTTTAGTTTACCGGCCCTCGCGGATGACGCACTGAAAGCAGCCATAGCCGGAACTCACCGCAGCGCTGACAACCATGCTCGCGATGCCGCACGCCACCCCTACGAGACCCTCACATTCTTTGGTATTAAACCCAACATGACCGTGGTTGAGCTCTCACCCGGCGGCGGTTGGTATACCGAGATTCTTGCCCCCTACTTACGCGACCAAGGCACCTTAATTGCGGCCGGTGGCGACCCCGAATCCACTAGCGAATATGCGCGTAAAGGCGCAGAAAGATTACGTCAAAAACTGGATGCCACGCCTGCAGTGTTTAGTAAAGTACAAGTAGGCGTGTTTGAGGCTGGCAATAAATACAACTTTGCCGCCCCCAACAGCGTGGACTTGGTAGTAACCTTCCGCAATGTTCACAACTGGGCACCCGGTGGCGATGCGCAACTCGTTACGGCATTCAAAGCAGTCTATGACTCGCTGAAACCAGGTGGTGTATTTGGCGTGGTGGATCATCGCCTGCCAGAAGGCAAACCCGCTAATCCCAAAAGTGGTTATGTACATGAATCCTACGTCATTGGCCTAGCGCAAAAAGCGGGCTTCACCTTGGCAGAAAAATCTGAAATCAATGCCAACCCCAAAGATACCGCTGATCACAAAAACGGAGTTTGGGCGCTACCGCCAGCACTCGCCAATAAAGATGAAGACCGCGCCAAGTATGTGGCCATTGGCGAAAGCGATCGCATGACCTTAAAGTTTGTTAAGCCAGCCGCTCAGAAATAGGTCAATCTAGGGTTTACCCTGCGGCAATACCAAAAAGCTCAAGGCAAACGTCTTGAGCTTTTTTAACACTAAAGTTTTAGTATCTGCCCACTCCTACTGCTACAGTGCT
>DAOORH010000432.1:0-3160 GCA_035389145.1 Cellvibrio sp. | reverse complement strand
AAAGCGTAGCTTACGCTACCCGCTCTCTGGCACTAGCCCTATTTAGGGGGGAGATGAAGTGTCAAGGTGCAGTGAGAGTTGATTGTCCAATCAATTTTTCCACCAATTTCTTCTGCGCGTTCATTCATAATTCTGCAACCGTTGCCTGACTGCCATTCTGATTTTGGACGCAACTCGCCATCATTAGTGACTGATAGCATTCGCTCCTCAATGTTGATGGTGATCTTCTCTGGATGAGCATGTCTGAAAGCATTACTAACAGCCTCGCGAAAGATTCTACTGATATTTGCATTTTCACGCGCACTAAAAATATCCGGTAGTGCTTCATGTACGTCATTCCAAATCAGCTCAACACCCGCAAGATCACACCGTTGTTGTATCTCTCTCTGCCACAAATTGATTGCCTGAATTTTATCGATTGGATTTGGATTTAAAGCGCTCACCAGTGAACGGGTATCTTGCAATGCTTCGTTAACCAGCCCTTGTTGGTCGGCATTACACGAATGTAATAAGGTTAATAGACGAGCGCCTAAGTCATCATGAATATCGCGTCTTATTCTTTCTCTCTCTTGCATTGCACCATAATTGCGCTCTGTAAATTTTTCAAACGCAAGATGGGTAATCTCTTGTAATAATTTAAATATATTTAAGTCATTTGAGTTAAAAAGACGCTCTCCTTGTGATGGGCACTGCACTCTGAAATGATGATCCGCGTCATTGATATAAGATGGCGTTAACAAGGTTAAACCATCCTCAATAATTTCAGGCGTATTTATGCCGCCCTCACGTTTTTCAATAAACTGTGTCTGCCATACTCGCGCGAGAATTTTTATCCAATGGCTTTCGTAACTTTCAGGTTTACCTTCAGGGGTTGCATCAATTAAAACGGAAAGCACACGTGCCAACCAATTATCCATGTAACGTTGATGGCGACTTAACATTTCCCAGAGCTTTTGGCGTAACGGAAAGTACAGCCAGCCAGTAATAGCGACTGCAATAGGGAATGCACTGTTTTGGGGGAGCGCGAGTGAGGCAATTAATAGAAAATCAAAAATAACCACACATAACCCACCCAAAAACCACGCCATAATGGAGTGCCACCATTGTGCAAGGCTAAATAAGCGGTAGCGTACAATACCTAAAGCGAGCCCCCAGTACATGAGCAGAAAGGCTCCAAACATAATGCCTTGTGAAGCGGGCGGAGTAAGTTGAAAGGCGGCAGGTATAATAATAACTCCGGCAAACAGCCCCGTCGCCATGTAAATAGATAATAGAAACCAGCGCAGCGCAGCGCGCCCCACTGGGTCTTTTTTAGTTTTACCCCATTGCATAAACGCCAAAATAAAACTGGTGCTGAAAATAATTAATATGGAAAAGTGAAATAGCGTAGGAGTTGAAAGTTGGAATGTATCGTTTATCCATGCAAGCAAAGCAATCAGATATGTAATATAAATAAACCTTGGCGAGCCTAGCTTGTGAGGGTAACTCCATAACAAATTGGTTAAGGATGCAGTAAAAAATAAAGCGCCAAGATGGTTTAAAGCTGAGAGCAATCGAAAAGTATCGCCATCGATAATTAGCTCGCGAGTGCTATAAATTGCAGCAGCTGGGGCGAATATCAAATACCCAAAACCTGTTAACGCATAAAGTAGTGCTGCTGAATCAAACCGGCGAGAACTCCAAACCAGTGCCCCAGTAAGAGCACCACTGACTCCAACAAACAATTGAAACCAAAAAAGCAGAGGCAAGTTGCCTAGTGGGCGTTGACTTGTTTGGACTTGGACACGTTGCTGCTCGGCAGTCACTAAATATAACTGGTTATTTTGCGCTGCGGCTGTCAGGGTTGATTGCGTGCGCATAAGCTGATTAAAAGCAGTGTAATCAGGTAGAACATCGGGTTCTTCAATAACTAATTCTGGCGAGAGAGGAACAAATACTCCTGAAGCATCAAACCCGATCACGCTCATATTGACTGATAACAAAGGCGAAGCTGAGGTTGTACTGTGGCTGTTGGGGCTTTTAGAATGAATGTGAGTAATTTTCCAGCCAGTCTTTTCATCTGGCGATATGTGGATTCCAAGCCACGGGCTTTTGATTGCAATGGCAATGCATGACGCTACAACTAGTAAACACAAGCTAAAACAAATGGAAATCAGCGTTTGCGGAGAAATTTTTTTAAGCATGAGAGATATTTTATAGGGTAGGTGAATAGGTATTTTACATAGATTAGCAAATAATATAGCCTGAATCGTTAATGTGAAAATCTTTTTATAAGGTGAATATCTTCGTCATGAAAACAGCTTTAATAATTGAGGATAACATAGCCGTTGCAAAGAACTTTACAAAATTTCTGATGATTGTTTTTGCAGGCATTAAAGTTCACCACGCCAGCACCTTGGCGGAGGCTCGTAGACTCTTGGTAGATATAGATCCAGATTTGGTATTTTTAGACATAGGGTTACCAGATGGCAAGGGCACAAACTTATTACTTGATGGCACATTTACCACTAACAATTTGGTTGTTATAACAACCATTTTCGATGATGACCTTCACCTATTTGATGCACTTCGTTTGGGTGCGCAAGGTTACTTGCTGAAAGACAATATTGATGCAAATTTTATTGCCGCATTAGAGGGCATAGTGGCAGGTAGGCCACCACTTTCCCCCTCTATTGCACAACGAATCATTGCATCTTTTCGCCCTAATATTGCCGACAACTTGCTGTCCCCCCGTGAAATAGAGTTGCTGACACTTGTTGCGCAAGGCAAAAGCGTCAGAAGCGCTGCAGATACTTTAGGGGTCACACAAAATACCGCTGCAGGTTACATGAAAACCATTTATCAAAAACTACAAGTGAATTCGCGTGCTGAAGTAACCCGTAAAGCTATCGAATTGGGGCTCAAATAATTTATTTTTTTAGTGCCAAGGCTGCGCCATCAAAACGAACACCATCCCAACCAAACCGAATAAAATTGCGAATATTTTGATGATCAGTCGCATCTGGGTGTTGCAATACATCAGTGCGGTAATATTCACCAAAGCAGTGCAAGGTTTGTTCTTGAGATAAATTGTGCAATTTCGCGAAAGACAATAGCTTGCAAGAGCCAGAGTTTTGCCCCGCTGCATTTTCCAGTTCACCATTGCAAAATCGAGTGGGCG
>DAOORH010000431.1:0-3163 GCA_035389145.1 Cellvibrio sp. | reverse complement strand
AACTCGCCAAAGAAGGCAAATTCCGCGAAGACTTATATTTCCGTATTAACGTTGTCCAACTCACCCTGCCGCCTTTGCGTGAACGCGGGCGCGACATCATCAATATCGCTGAATCCTTATTGCAACGCTACTGCACGCAATTCGGCAAATCACAGCTTAAACTATCTACCGACGCAGTTGAGGCCATCATGGCCTACGCATGGCCGGGTAATGTGCGAGAGCTGGAAAACGCTATGCAACGCGCTGTCATCCTTTGCGAAGACAGCAACGAAATCAGCTCCCTGCTTTTATCCATAGATTCAGATTCCGCACCAGAGATTCTGACCACTAACGATATGATTTTTGGACAAGCGCGCACTCTTGCTAGTAACAGTGCACAACGCCCCGTAAGAGAGAGTGAAGACCTCTCACTGGAAGATTACTTTCAGCGCTTTGTAATAGAACACCAAGACTCCATGAGCGAAACCGAGCTTGCACGTAAACTCGGTGTGAGCCGCAAGTGCTTATGGGAGCGCCGTCAACGTCTCGGCATTCCGCGAACTAAAAATAGCGCCGCAAGTCTCGCCAAATAGCCCTTTTACTTGTAGCCGTTTTACAAATCTACTTATCTTTCACACAAAAACGCCCAAAGCTAGTCAACTAGCTTTGGGCGTTTGCGTTACTGTTTTGCTTGTTTTTTAATCTACTTGTTGAATCATCTGCCAGTCCGTTACCCCCAGTCACGAAACTGTTACCGCCCGCAAAAGTGTTACCGCAATGAATATTTGGTAACAAACTTCCAGAATTTTGTAACCCTTAGAAATAACGAAAAGTTATAAAAACAACACCAAAAACATCAACCCACTGTTTTAAAAGAAGTTTTTTTATTTGGCATAGGAAGTGCTCTATGTCGAGCACTAAAAACAATAAACGATAATAAAAAAAGCCTTAATGACAATAACAACAAGAAATAATAAGAAACGGAAAATTACTAATAACAACAACAAATTATAAAAAAATAGAAATACTAAAATAACAACAAAAAACAATAATAAGCAGAAACATAAAAATAACGATGTTAGACCTAAGCAAGACCAGCGCTAGAAGACAAAAGCAATAAGATACTAAAATAAAGCGGAATGACAATTAGGCAGAGGATGGGATAGCAAGCGAGTTTGGATTTGTGTATGGACGCACCCATTTAATTGCCTTAATGAGCACCTCAGTTGTGCTGCCCTCCTGACGGGAAAGCTCAAAAGGCTTTCCCGTTTTACTTTACGCCGTCCATGGCGTAAACACTTTCGGGGCAGCCTGACGGCTGGTTCAAAACGACTGTCCTGCCGATTAGTCTCTATCCAAACAATAAATTCCTCTTATCAGTAAACGCTCTTATTTATTAAACCATCAAGTCTTTGAAAAGTTCCCATGAGGTGAGACTGCAATTTCCTCTGTGTGATTTCCTCTGATAGGCGGCTTCTGCTACAATCGCGACCTATTGATTTGCGCTCCACCCAACCCTTATCACGCCGCCATTCACTCTGCGCACTAGACACTATGCTGAAACGTTTGTTGAATTTTATCTCCTCGCGCCAATCCGCCCCTAAAACCAGTGGGCCTACTGTGATTCCGCGCGACCAGCACAACATCTCGCGCAAGAACATTAGCCCTGCCGCTATCAAGATTATTAGACAGCTCGAAGATGCCGGTTTTAGTGCCTATTTGGTGGGCGGTGGTGTGCGCGATTTGCTGCTAGGCAGCCATCCCAAAGATTTTGATATTGCGACTGACGCCAAGCCGGAAGAAATTAAACGCGTATTCCGCAGCGCGCGCATTATTGGCCGCCGTTTCCAAATCGTTCATGTGCGCATTGGGCGCGAGATGTTCGAGGTAACCACCTTCCGCGGTCATCACGAAGATGTGGCTCACGCAAAATCCAAAAACGATGATGGCATGCTACTGCGCGATAACGTCTACGGCACCATAGAGACGGATGCAGCGCGCCGCGACTTCACCGTAAACGCGCTCTACTACACCACCCGCGACTTCTCGGTACACGATTACTGCAACGGTCTGGAAGACATCAAGAATCGCACCTTGCGCATCATTGGCGACCCAGCCACGCGCTACAAAGAAGACCCGGTGCGTATGCTGCGCGCTGTGCGTTTTGCCGCTAAGCTCGGCTTCAAAATTGAGCCCAATACCGCTAAACCGATTCACGAACTTGCGAGTTTGTTAGGCAATATCTCTGAGGCGCGCCTGTTTGAAGAGGTGTTAAAACTCTTTTTGGGTGGTTCAGCGACAGCGACGTTCCATTTGTTACGCGAATACGATTTGCTGCAACAACTCTTTCCCGGTGCCGACGCAGCAATCAAGGCTGGCGATGAGCTGGGCGCTGCGCTAATCGAGCGCTCTATGATCAACACCGATAAACGCCTGCGCGCTGAAAAAACCGTAACGCCCGCGTTTATTTATGCTGCTCTGCTCTGGCCTGCGCTGCTCAGAGAACAAAAGCGCTTGGAAGACAAGATGCCGCCGCAAGCCGCCTACTTGGAAGCCTGCCAAAAAGTGATTAGCCAGCAGTTGGCGCGCACTTCAATTCCCAAGCGCTTCTTAATTCCCATGCGCGAAATTTGGGATCTGCAAGCTCGTCTTCCAGGTCGCCAAGGTATGCGCGCATTGCGCCTGTTGGATCACCCACGCTTTCGCGCCGCTTACGACTTTTTGTTGATGCGCGAAGATGCCGGCGAAAAACTCAACGGCCTAGGTTCTTGGTGGACTAGCTTTCAAAGCGCCGATGACGATGCCCGCGAGCAAATGGTTAAAGACCTCGGCAAGCAAAATGCCACCAGCCGCCCACGCCGCCGTCGCCCGCGTAAACCTGGCGATGGCGCAACTGCCAACACACCTAGCGCCGAATAAGTCAGCATGCTCGCTTACATCGGCCTTGGCAGCAATTTAGAAAACCCACGCGTGCAAGTGGAACAAGCCTTAGAGGAATTGGCGACTATTCCCCAATCTCACTTGCTAGCCAAGTCTCCACTTTATCGCAGCGCTCCCGTCGGCCCAGGCGATCAACCCGATTACATCAATGCCGCTGCCATACTGGAAACCTCCTTAACCCCACTTGCACTACTCGATACCCTACAAGCCATTGAACAAGGCCATCAGCGGGTTCGTATTGAGC
>DAOORH010000430.1:0-3166 GCA_035389145.1 Cellvibrio sp. | reverse complement strand
CTTACAACACGCAAAACGGCAAGTGATTGCCGCTTTAGGGTGGGTTTTGTGATTGATTAAGTCTTCAAAGGGATAAGAGCAAGGGGGATGCCAAGGGTGGGGAAACCTAAATTGTTTTTCTTAAACAACAAAATCCAGCATCATTTGTTTGACGATTAAAAACTCTTCTTCAATCTCGGCAATATCCACAGCCAGATCTGCGATATTTCGATCAGCGCTTTGCGCTCTAACGCAGCGCATAAGCTTGCAAGCCGCAAAGCGCCAAGATTGCTGCAACTGCCTTTAAAGCTATGTGACGCTCTGCGGATCGCATCAACGTCATCGCCACCCACCAACTCATGCAATTTTGCCAAGCGATCTTCAGAATCTTGAAGAAAGGTTTCAATTAAAAAATTAAAATCGTCCTCCATAACTTCCTTTAAAGAGTTTAAAGCATCGTAGCTGAGGTGTTGCGTTACACTCATAATTTTACCTGGGCAGAAATGTTATGTGTCATGAAATAGTTTGAGAATTAATCATCATTAGTCATCATTAATCCAGGCGAATACCACTTCGACCTTGTTGCCAGAGCCGTAGTAACGAACGGTTTTACACAGCTTTTCAACTATCCCGATACCGCGCCCACTATAACCCGTCATGGACAAGGCTTTGCCTTGAAGAGCCTGGTAATCAAACCCTGCACCGCTATCTTCCACACGCAAGGTTAATGAGCCGCCATCTATATTTGACGAATAAGCAAAATAAATATGTACAAACCCACCGGTGATCTCATTTAACAATCTTTCACGCTGGGCATAGTACTCAGCAAAACCTTCCGGCGATTTTTTTAGGCTGCCACTCAAACCCAAAACACCGTGTTCAAGTGCATTGGAATAAAGCTCTGCCAATATGGTGTAAAGGCTGCCACTAAAACCGCGCAAGTCTGGTTCTTCGGTTAACACATTTAACAAAAATGGCAGCGGATCAAAAGATTTAAAACTGGTGGGTTTAACTTCGAAACGCAGCTCCCACTCCACTGGCGACAGCTGTTGTTTATGAACAAAATAGTGATTGGGATGATGCAAATTTTCTGGGGAATCCATACGAATTTCAATCATGGATAAATCGTCATCCTGCTCGCCAGAGCCAATAAACGTTTTAACATTTGCTAAAATCTCATCAAATACTGAAGCAGGCTCGCGGCTCTGCGCAAACACATCCAGTAAACGCTCCTCACCAAACATATCGCCAGCGGGATTGCGCGCTTCGTGGATACCATCTGTCCACATAAAAATGCGGTCACCTTCATCCAAATCATAAAATTGCGCATCATCTTTAAAACTTTTTTCTGGCAAAACACCCAGGGGTAAATGCGTTGAACGCATAGGCGTCACGCTGCCATCCGCCTTACGATAAATCATGCCTGCTGGCAAACCGCCATTCCACACTTTGATACGCTTGCGACGAAAACTTAAATCAATCATGGTGGCACAACAAAACAAACCAATGGGCAAAATAGCTTTTAGCTTTTTGTTAATTTCACGTAGCACATCCGACATGGAAAAACCTTTGTTCACCATGCCATAAAAAGTAGAGGCCAAAGGCATAGCACCAATTGCCGCCGGTAATCCATGCCCCGTAAAATCCCCCAACAAGACCATCATATTGCCATTGGGGCGAATCCCTGCAACGACAACATCGCCATTAAACACCGCCAGCGACGATAAAAAATAACGTACGTTACTCGCATTTAAACAGCCGCTATGAGCAACATTATCGAAGACTTGTTTGGCGACAGCTTGCTCTTGCAATAACCGCTGGTGATGCTGCGCTAATTGATCGCGCTGGGTGATCATAGTGTTGTGCAAATCGCGCATGCGATTAAAGGATTTTATTTTGGCTTTGAGAATAACGCGGTTATAGGGTTTGGATAAAAAATCATCGCCGCCCGCATCTAAACAATGGACCAGCGAATCTGTGTCTTGCAGGGAGGTTAGAAATATAATGGGAACTAATTCATCGCCCGCCAAGCTTTTAATTTGGCGCGCCGCGTCAAAACCATCCATTTCTGGCATAAGTGCATCGAGCAATACAATATCAGGGTGTTCTTGCTGGAAGATGGCAACAGCTTCAACGCCATTTTTGGCAGAAAAAACCTGATGCCCTTCTTTGCGCACTATCGTCTCTAAAATCAGACGATCTGCATCAGTGTCATCGGCTACCAGGATTTTTAGGCTACGCGGATCATTCATAGCAACTGCTTTCCTTCAACATCCATTCTGAGAACTCACAACTTGCGTTTGAAAAAGTTCGAACGAACAAGTCCTCGTATTTATTGAATAGAAAACAATTGCTCAAAATTAGAGATAAGCAAAATCTTTTTAACATCTTGCGAACAATTCACAATTTCTATGTCGGCACGTTCACCACCGGCATGATCGCGCAGTAGCAATAGCATCCCCAAGGCCGAACTGTCTAAATAAGACGTGCCCTGCAAATCCACCCGAAAGCGGCTAGGTGTTTTCGTCAGCTTTTCATAGGCACTGCGGAATTCTTGGTGGGAACTGAAATCGAAACGCCCCTGAATGTAGATGGTCACTTGGGTTCCATCTGCAGAAACGGTAGACGTGATCGCCATAATTTACCTCTGTCACATTATTCAAATAATCATTATTTGGATTTTGTTGGCTTAGTAATACTGTAAACCCTTACACCCAAATAGCCCTTGGGCTTGGCCTACACTAAGTATTCTTCCAAACCTAAGCCTAGCCGATAAATGCTTTTTGTATAGCAGCGCACAGTGAAAATCCTTAAAAAAGCCTTGGGTTCAAATAAGCCTAAGCTCTGCAAGTTTCCCGTTAGACATTTCCGCTTAAAAGTTGTCTTCACGCCGGCTATAAGCCTGCCCTACCAACTCATCCATTTCCTTTTGCAAACGCTTGTCTAAAAGCGCACTTTCTTCCTGTTTTAGCCGAGCGATAAGGTCTTTTATAGATTCGGTTTTTTGATGCGCTATGCGCCACACCTGTCGCAAACGCTCCAATTGAAGCTGCAAACGCTCAAGCCGCGCCTGCTGCTCTTTGCGCGCCTCGCCCAAGCGTTGAATAAAGCCGCTGTAGGCAATCAATTCCTGAGGCCTTACGGCGGTTTTGCGCTCAGAATAGGTAATCAAATACTGCGCAGCATA
>DAOORH010000429.1:0-3167 GCA_035389145.1 Cellvibrio sp. | reverse complement strand
GCCCCCTTAAACTTACTGGAAAAAATGACTTAATTGCAGAACTAAAAATACTAGATATAAATTTATATTGGGAAAAAACCAGTACAAACAACTCAAAATTTGAGACAAGCAGCGAAGTAATTAAAGATCCAAACACGCTAAATTCTATAGGAATGAAAACATCCACCACTTTTTCACATACTCCTACTAATTCTACTGAGCTAGCTGGTGATGTAAAAATGGAGATAAGACTCGTTGACTCGGTTACAAATGAAACCGTGGTATTAGCAGAAAAAACGAGCGATATTCATCTTGGCAGTCTGGCGGGATTTACATCAAAAGCCGATCAACAAAATCTTATCATTAAACAAATCTTCAAACCTATGCTCAATAAAGCATTTAGTGATCTATATGCATCTTTAGAAAAAATAAGCACTCAAAACATCGAAAATCTGAATAACGATGAATCTAAAATAAATGCGTTTTCGTCCAACGAAATACCGCGCAACGCAGCGGCGGATTTATAAGTATGAAGTCAGACGGAAAACAAAAAAACAAGTATAATTTCCGGCCTTGTACCATAAGTTTGTTTTTTAATAATGTTTAAGAGGTAAGGATATGACTGGACGTATTACTAGATACGCATTTGCACTCGCCGGCCTATTTGCGGCTAGCTACATTAACGCTGAAACGACACCGCAACTGAGCTCTAAAGATATTGCTGAAGTGGTTATCGATGGGCAACAGAATGCCTCCGACTGGTTTCGCGCCGAAAGCCCTCATTTTATTGTTTACTCCGACACTAAGCGTGCGCATGTCAGCGATCTCTTGAACAAACTAGAGCGTTTTGATCACCTGCTTCGCATCTATACTAAAGGCAGTACCATTGCAGACAACAGCCCGAAACTCACGCTCTATTATCAATCTCGCATTAAAGACCTGAACGAAATTGATAAGAATCAACCAGCGTACGCCATAGGGCTCTACAACAGCTGTGAGCTTGGGGTACAAGCCTTTGGTTCACACATGTACTATCGCGCCAACGCAGATATTCCCTTGGAAAAACAACCAGAGAACGAAGGCTTATCCTATATTTTTGAAGCCTATGCGCGGCACTTTTTATATCGCCATACCGATATCCGCGACCCCGTCTGGTATATCGACGGTTTCGCACAATATTTTGCTAACACCCGCTTCTCAGATACCGAAACGGTGCTCGGCATTCCCCCACAAAGCATCAGGGATTATTTGATGTATATCAGCGGTGGCAACACTACTTACAGCCTCAACTATAAAGACATCTTATTGGGCAATAACACTAAAGGGCATAATGCTGCAGGTGTGGCAGGTGTACAGCTAGAGTTTCAGGCAAGGTCTTGGGCGTTAACCCACTATATTTTATCTTCCACGGAAAATATTCAGCGCTTTCGTAACTACAATGGCCTTGTCGCACAAGGCCAGGAACCCACCAAAGCCTTTGAACAAGCTTTTGGTTTTAAGGTTTCTAAAATAAGTAACCATCTCTGGAAGTACAGACGTTTGTCGGCAGAAGGCTTAAAGCTGAATCTAACGGCGGGTAGCACGCAGGACATTACGTTTAACAGTTTGCCCAAATCTGCCGACACCCTGCTCTTGGCTGACGCTGCCTTAAAAGCCTGCCCAACGCCAAGCCTAGGTGCATCGCTATTACAAAAAATAAGCGGCGAAGCCAAGAAAAATCCGCACAGTGATTTTGCGCAGACCATCCTAAGCCGTGCGCAAATTCATTGGGGTAATGCGCAAGATGCCCTTCCCTATTTAACATCGAAAGCCAAGGGTGATAATTTTGACGCATTCTATTTGTTAGGCTTGGCCCAGTTACGTTTGGCAGAAAAGAGCCAGGGTGATGCGCAAAAAACCTATCTGACAGATGCGCAAAATAATCTGCTGAAAGCACGCAACATTGACCCGCTTGCTCCAGAAGCCTTTCACGCCTACTTCAAGGCTGGAATAAAAATACAGGATGCTCCTTCTGAAGAAACCTTAAACGCCGCTATTCAGGCCATGCGCTTAACACCAGAGGTTAACACCTACATGCGCGCTGCGGCACTGAGCTTTGCCTACCTAAAACGCATCCCTGAGACGGAGGAGGTATTGGATTTAATGGCACGCAATAGCCGCGATTCGCAAATGTCAGATTGGGCAAAAACCTGGCAGACCAAACTCAATGCCGGTGTAACCCGCAGTGTTCTCTTGGCGGAAATGCGCACCGAACTTGCGCCCAACCCACGCTTTGTAGAGTGGACGGTGGGCAGCGATGAAGTCATGCAAGCCGTGCAAAAAGGCGCGGAGATGGCGGCAATTCAAGGCTTTCTTACCGAACAGCGAATTCAAGATCAGCAATCGTCCAATATGGATTCACCTCAAAGCTCACAGCAACCAAGATAGCGCTAGTCTGCAAGGGGGGCACATCGCCCCCCCAACCTCCACAATTCCCTCCTGAAGACCTCATTTGTACGATCAGCTCACGAATTTCATCCGCATTTTAAAAAGTTGAATCCAGTTTAAAGATTGAACCGTATTCGATCTGAATACCCTCTTTTTGGGCCGAAAAATCCTCTTACCACAATAACGAGACAGCTATGGATCCGAATCAACAAGCCCTACGGCTCTTAAGTGCCACCGCGCAGGGCGACCGGCTCGCCTTTGAAGAGCTTTACAAACATACCGCCGGCAAACTCTATGCGATTAGCCTGCAAATGTTGCGACGCCGCGATTTAGCGGAAGATGCCGTGCAAGAAGCCTTTGTGCGTATTTGGCACAACGCCGGTGAATACCAGCAGGAAAAAGGCAATGTGCTGACTTGGATGACCACTATAGTTCGCTACCGCGCGCTGGATATGCTGCGCGCCGCTAAAAGCCGCCGCGAAAGCGACGAGGAAGCAGAGGAGGGGGAAGACGAACACAGCCCCGAAAAGGAGTTGTATGCCGAGCGCGACCGCGCCTTGATTGACCGCTGTATGGATTTATTGGAAGACCAACAGCGCCACGTTATTCAATTGGCTTATTTTCGCGGGCTCACCCACGCCGAGGTCTGCGATCATACAGGCTCGCCCCTAGGCTCAGTTAAAACCTGGATTCGCCGTGGATTGGAACGCTTAAAGAGGTGTGTAGAAGCATGAATTATCTCACCGAAGAACGTAAAAACG
>DAOORH010000428.1:0-3214 GCA_035389145.1 Cellvibrio sp. | reverse complement strand
TACTTTCTACCGCATGCAGTAAAAAGTGATTAGTCACCGTCATACTTTTCCTTTTGTGGGAGTTTATTGGTTTTTATAGGACGCACAAACTTTATGTTTCTATGGATCTAAATGCAACAAACTTCTAAGAATGAATATTTTAATACGCGAAGCTTATTTGAGCTTTGTGGAATATTAGCTGAGCTTTGTGGATTATAAAGTCAATTATTGTGAATTTTTAAACTTCTTCGCGCGTAAATACCCAATCGCGTTCACTTGAAAGCGCTGCATTAAAACTGTAACCGGAAACATCAAACTGTTTAAGCACTTCAGGGTCGCTAATTCGGTTTTGAATAATGTACGCGCTCATCATGCCGCGCGCTTTTTTGGCGAAGAAGCTGATGATTTTATACTGACCGTTTTTCTTGTCTTTAAAAATAGGCGTAATAATCTCGGCCTTAAGCAACTTGGGTTTCACTGCGCTGAAATATTCATTAGAAGCGAGGTTGATCACCACCGAGCTGTTCAGTGCCTTAAGTTGTTTGTTAATCGCCTTGGTAATAGTTTCGCCCCAAAATTCATAGAGATTTTTACCACGCGAGTTGCTAAAGCCAGTACCCATTTCCAAACGATAAGCTTGCATTAAATCCAGCGGGCGCAATAACCCATAGAGCCCAGAGAGAATGCGT
Source organism: Cellvibrio sp. (assembly GCA_035389145.1). Lineage (GTDB taxonomy): Bacteria > Pseudomonadota > Gammaproteobacteria > Pseudomonadales > Cellvibrionaceae > Cellvibrio. The sequence goes on along the minus strand of DAOORH010000428.1, from coordinate 2,546 downwards.
AAATGCTGCTGCGCGAACTCAATATCTTCTGGCGAAAAGGTTTCGGCCTGCATGCCGGTGTACACATCGCCCTGAAACGCAAATAGCGCTTGCTTGGCATTGCTGGGTTTAAACGGCGTTTTCCAACTGGCGAAGCGATCAAAGTTAAGCGCACCCAACTTGTCGCTAATGCTCATGAGTTGCGAAATATCGTGCGGCGCGAGCACACGCAATTCGCTAATAAGTTGTTTGGATTCTTTAAGAAAATCCGCCTGCGTGAATTCTGTAGTGGGCGCAGGCGTTTCAACATCGAGAGTTTTCGCAGGGGAGATCAATAACAGCATAAACAGATTTCAATTGAGAGTGAGAACACAAAGAATTATTCCGGCTTTAAAATTTCCTGCCACCAATTCAAGGGGGTTTGGCCATCGATGGGGTCGTAAACGTTGCCGTACATCCAAGCGCTGCGGCCATTTTTGCCGATGTGTTGATTGAGCAAATCTTCCACCACGCTAAAACCGCAACTCACATGAATTGAGTAAACCAACATACGGGGCGTTTCTATATCCAGATCACCGCCGAGTTTTTCAATCTCGGGGGTAATCGAATCAGCCAGAGGGGCAATGTCATCACGGCTGAATATACGCACGTTCAAGTTGCCGCTGCGCTGCACGATTTCAAATTCTTGATTGGGCACGTCGCAGCGAATCACATCGCCACTCGCCAAACCTTTAATAAACGCAGGGGATTTCACTAACTGCATATGGCCGTTTTCTAACTCGCGCACATGCATTTTTTCGACAATCGGTTGGCCGTTTGCACCCAAACCAGCAAAGAGTTCTATCACTTGTAAGGCTTTCATTTCTTGCTTCTCATTTTATACAGTATTTGTGTGGCATTATATCTGAGATAAGTACTCAATAATGGAGCCACAATGAAACACATTAAGCGATTATTAACTTGCGCGCTTTTAGCTGCGGGCCTCACTGGTTGTGCCGTAAACCCTGTTACCGGCAAAAAAGAGATGATCATTGATTCCGTCCAGCAGGATATTGCTGCTGGCCAACAAAACTACGGGCCCAGCCAACAATCTCAGGGCGGCAAGTATGTGGTTGACCCCGGCCTCACGGCTTACGTGAGTCAAGTGGGCAAAAAACTTGCTGCGGTAAGTGATGTCCCCAATCTCCCCTATGAATTCGTAGTATTGAATAATGACACCCCCAATGCCTGGGCTATGCCCGGTGGTAAGTTGGCGATTAACCGTGGGCTCTTGGTGCAATTGGAAGATGAATCTCAATTAGCCGCCGTGCTTGGCCACGAAATTGTTCACGCCGCCGCGCGCCACAGTGCCAGCGCTAAAACTCAACAAATGGTAGTGGGTGCCGGTGCTTTATTAGCTGGTGTGGCGATAGCCAACAAAAAGCCGGAATACGGCGTTCTAGCAGTAGGCGCATTAGCCGTAGGTGCCAATGCTTGGAACTCCAAGTATTCGCGAGATCACGAGTCTGATTCTGATAAGTTCGGCATTAAGTACATGGTGAAAGCCGGTTACGACCCACAGGGCGCGGTAGAGCTGCAGGAATTATTTGTGCGTATGGTCGATAAACAAGAACCCAGCTGGCTTGAAGGCATGTTCGCCAGCCACCCACCTTCGCGCGACCGAGTAGCAGCCAACCGTGCCGAAATTGCCAAATACCCCAAAGGCGGCGCACGCAACAAAGAAGCCTTCCAACGCGCTCTCGGGCAACTTAAAAAGGATAAAAATGCCTATAAAAACTACGAAGATGCAATGAAAGCCGCCAAATCCAAACAGTACGATAAGGCCTTGTCGTTGGTGAATAACTCTATTCAACAACAACCCAAAGAAAACCTGTTCTGGGAGTTAAAGGGTCAGCTCTTGTTGCAGCAAGATCGCAACAGAGAAGCCATTCCCGCATTGGATAGAGCGATTGCTGCCAACCCCAACTTCTTCCGCCCTTACATTTATCGCGGAATGGCTTATAAAGAGTTGGGCAATAGTGCAAACGCAGAGCGCGATTTGGTCGCAAGCCAACGCCTACTACCTACACAACAAGCGAGCGAGCAGCTAGGCGAAATCGCTCTTGCCAAAGGCGACCGCAATACTGCCCGCGCTTACTTTCAGCAAGTAGCGGCTGGCGGTGGTGAAGCAGGCGAGCGCGCGAAAGCGAGATTGGCCCAAATTCCACAGTAGGAAATTCATTAAAAAAGCCCGCGTAAGGCAACTTACGCGGGCTTTTTTGTGGGTGTGGCATGCGCTTATTTGGCAGCGGGTAGGCTGACCAAGTTGCCATCTTTAATCAGGTTTACCAAGGCATCGAAGTCCGCGATATTGCTGCTTTTCAGGCTCGCCTGTAGTTGATCCAGTACCTTATCCCAATCATCGCCCACCTGAAAATTCACTGTGAAGGGCAAAAAGGCTTCATTCGGCAAGGTGTAACCGGCACTGGCCAAGGCCGTACCGAACAAGCTTTGCGCAAAAGCTAATTGAGGAATTGCATCCTGCCAATTGTTATTGGCCAACCAATCTGCACCTTTTTGCTGGCTGG
>DAOORH010000427.1:0-3232 GCA_035389145.1 Cellvibrio sp. | reverse complement strand
GTATAACATAATGGCGTAGTCATCAAAGGGAATGCCGTACCAGTTCTTAACCTCGTCCAAGGAGGGTAAATCGGTCGAGAATAGCGAATCCACATCGGGCGAACCTATTGGGTAAATATTCTTGGCGGTCTCGCCCAGCTGAATTAAGCGCTGTTTGGCGCGTTCGTTGGTCACAAAATGCAGATGGGATAATTTGCTCACTGAGTGACGAATAAGATCATCAATCGTGCCAGAAATTTCACCGCCCTCAATATGCGAAACCAAAATATTGTTTAACGCCCCCACAATAGCACCAGCAAGCGCCTCTACCCTATCGCCATGAACTACCAACATATCCGGCTGAATTTCTTTAATGTAGTCCGATAAGCCCGCAATAGTTTTACCCAACACAGAATCCATGGTGTCGCTATAATTTTGATTAATATATTGATAAATATTTTTATAACCCCGCCGCTCGATTTCGCGACAGGTATAGCCATATTTGCGCAACATATGCATGCCGGTCACAAAAATATGCACTTCAAATTCGGCGGTATTTTGTAGAATATCAAGCAGAGATCTAATCTTGCCGAAGTCCGCACGAGTACCCGATAAAAACACTATTCGTTTACGCATGAGCTAAGCCTTCAACATCACTATAGGCCAGCAACTGATCTGCTGGAATGTCCTGAGTAGCCACCTTGCCAACAACATCATCGTAAAACTCGGCAAGTATCTCACCTGTTCCCGGGCGCTTCACCCAGATATTATCTTCGGTAAAAACTTCACCTTTTTTCACAGGGTTAATTGTCACTACTGTCGCGTAAGCAAAATTAATAGTGGGCTGCTCTTCTTTAACTATACCTTTGCGACCACCGCGTGCTTTGTGCAGCACCGCTGAACCCTGAATTAATTCCTGCATTGCTTGTGGGTCCATCGAACATACAATATCTGGCCCCTCACGACTCATTGAATCCGTAAAGTGTCGTTCAAGAATATCCGCCCCCAATGCCACAGCACCCAAGCAAGCAAAATTACCAACGGTGTGGTCTGAGAGGCCGACAACCGCATCTGGAAACTCAGCCTGCAATTCGCGTACGGCTTCTAATCGTACCAATTCTGGGGGCGTGGGGTATATATTGGTACAATGCATCAACGCATAGGGAATTTGATACTCGCGAAAAATTGCTACAGCTTTACGAATACTCTCTATGGTATTCATACCTGTGCTCAGAATAATTGGCTTACCTTTTTTGGCAATGTGTTTAATTAAAGGATAATTATTGCATTCGCCAGAACCAATTTTATACGCCGAAACATTCATTCGCTCCAGCCGCTCTACAGCCGCACGCGAGAAAGGCGTACTAATAAAAATTGCGCCTTTAGCTTCTACATAATGTTTCAGCGCAATTTCATCTGCTTCGTTAAGCGCACACTCTTCCATAATGTTATAGATCGGCTTATCAGAATTACCTGGTTTAATCCGCTTTGCTTCGCCCGCCATTTCATCTTCAACAATATGCGTTTGATGTTTGATAACTTCTGCACCGGCTGAAACTGCAGCATCTACCATTTCTTTGGCGATGCTTAACGAGCCATTGTGGTTGATGCCAATTTCGGCGATAACCAAAGGTGGATAATCAGGCCCAACTAAACGGCCACCTATATCGATAACATTTTTATTCATTAGAAACCTGCCTTTGCTGTAATGCCTGCTCTGCAGCGGCTAAATCACTGGGAGTATCTATATCCAAGCTCTCGGCTTCAGACATGACATAAGAAATAATTTGGCTGCGTGGGATTTTTCCGTCACGCAAAAATTCTGCCACGGTAAAAATATAAAGCGCACCATTTGGCATAACGACAGAAGGTAAATCTTGGCGACGACTATAGGAGGTATTTAAACCCGCTAGCGGAGTTAAATACTCTCCCCCAGCGATATAAGCCTTCAAATATTTATTATTAACTTCATAAACACTAATCAAACTTCTACAACTAGGATGAGCGCGAAATTGCAGGAGGGAATCGTTAATATGATGTGGCATTCGAAGTGGTGAAGTTGGCTGCAACAAAACAATTATATCGCTTGCAGATAACTTTTCGTGGGTAATAAACTCCGCAATGAGAGGATCTGTAGGAGATTCGTCTAAAGCTAATGCGGGGTTGCGCTTGACGGTTTTTGCACCCAGAGAAAGCGCAACAGACAATATAACGTCATCGTCTGATGACACATATACGTCATCGATAACTCCGGACGAACGCGCCGCCGAAATACTGTAGTCTATAAGAGGTCTACCCAAAAGCAGTGCTAGGTTTTTCTGCTTAATACCTTTGGAGCCACCGCGAGCAGGAATTAACGCTATTACTTTAGACATGTATTGACCACTTTTTGACGCAATTATTTATTAATAGTTATATAGCAAACAATACGCCAAGCAGCCAGCATTCAATTTCAAAAATATCTCACGAAATAGCAGTCAAACAAGAATATTAGTCATTGCTGCTGCCAGACAAAGCTTTAAAAGCTCCAGTTAAGAAAGTGCCGGTCGATTTCAAGCTGCGTACAATAGATTCCATTGCACTAAATTGCGATTGCAGTCGTAGACGGTAAGCCTCACTTCTCCGGTCCAGCGCAACCTGATCTTTTTTAACTTTATCCACATCTTTATTGATAGATGTTTCGCGAGTTTTGATCATGCCGTTGCTTTTTAAGAAGTCATTTATTAGACGAGTAAATGAACTTCCAAAACCGCGCGAAAAAGTAACTGTTCCCGATGTCGCACCCGGCCCTACCGTCATACTCAAACCTTCCGCTTTACTCCCCAACGCGGGCAAAAGTACGTTTCCATAGCCAAACGCAGCAACACCTCCTACGGTACCGCCTACATCATTACCTGAAGTGCCGTTGCCAACGCTGATTCCCATATCGGCCATATCAGTACTCACTGCACTGAAAGATACCTTGCTGCCGCTGCCGTAAGACGTTGAAGTAAACTCAAGTTTATTGGTGGTGGTATTGAAAAGAACATTCACACTGACTTTGGCTGTGGTCAGATTTGCATCGGCATTAATTAACGATTGCAAATCAGAGGCCAAATCAGCTCCAGAGGCATAGGTTTTTGTCGGCAAGGTAATTGACGCAGCATCAATACCATCCACACCGGCAGTAAAGCTATAGGTTTTGCCCGTAGTATCCAACGGGAATGTTTCAACCATGACAACCGATCCTCTTGTTTCCACCGAATGGCTGGCA
>DAOORH010000426.1:0-3267 GCA_035389145.1 Cellvibrio sp. | reverse complement strand
ACAGCTTGGATCAATTGGATGTTTCTACTCTTGGCCGTTCACACCGTTCAACTATTGGTAAAGCCGCGCTGCAACGTGCCTGTGAAGACACTGCTGAATTGCTGGGCTTGCCTGCCGGCTACCGCGTTGGCGTAGTGCCAGGTTCAGATACGGGTGCGGTAGAGATGGCCATGTGGTCGCTCTTAGGAGCGCGCGGCGTAGATATTCTGCAATGGGAATCTTTCGGTAACGGCTGGTTGAGCGATGCCACCAAAGAATTAAAGTTGACCGTAAATGCCCACAACGGCGAATACGGTTTGCTGCCAGATTTGGCTAAAGTGAATTTCGATAACGATGTTATCTTCACGTGGAACGGTACCACTTCAGGCGTAAAAGTCCCTAATGGCGACTGGATTCCTGCGGATCGCCAAGGCTTAACCATTTGCGACGCGACTTCTGCGGTATTCGCTATGGAAATGCCATGGGAAAAGTTAGACGTAATCACCTTCAGCTGGCAAAAAGTGCTGGGTGGTGAAGGTGCTCACGGTATGTTGATTTTGAGCCCGCGCGCAGTTGAGCGTTTGGAATCTTACAAACCAAGCTGGCCAATGCCGAAATTGTTCCGCATGACCAGTGGTGGCAAAGTGACTGAAGGTTTGTTTAAAGGCGAAACAATTAATACGCCATCTATGTTGGCGGTTGCTGATTACTTGGACGCTTTGGATTGGGTACGTGCAATCGGCGGCGTAAAAGAAACCATCGCGCGTTCAAACGCAAACTTAGCTGTTCTTGAAAAGTTTGTTGCTGCGAATGATTGGATTAGCTTCTTACCACAAGTGCCAGAAACACGTTCTAACACGTCTGTGTGTTTTGTGTTGAAAGCAAGCGAAGCTCAAGTAAAAGCCATGATCAAGTTGTTGGATAAAGAAGGCGTTGCTTACGACATTGGCGCTTACCGCGATGCTCCAGCGGGCTTGCGCATTTGGTGTGGTGCAACTGTTGAAGCTGCTGATCTTGAAGCGTTATTGCCTTGGTTGACTTGGGCATACCAAGAAGCCACTAAAGGTTAATTGCTGAATGAACCTTTAAGGGCTGTGTTTATCACGGCCCTTTTTAATTGACGATAATTTAGCTGACAATAGTGATTTACAAAACGCGCTTCGGAACGGGCTTGCCATTAGGCTCTTTGTTTCGAAAACGCATAAATACATCCCTGTAGCTCCCGCAAGTCATCCCTGACTTGAGGGTTTCGAAACAAAGAGTCTAACGTCAAACCCTAAGTGGTGGCTTTGAGCTTTTAGGTTTCCAGCTTGTGGTGCAATCGAAGAAGGAAAAAATCATGTTTAAAATAAAAACCTACAATACTATTTCTATCAAAGGCCTAAGCCGTTTTGGCCGTGAAAAATACGAAGTGGCGAGCGATATAGGCGCTCCCGATGCGTACATTCTGCGCAGTCATAAACTGCAAGGCGAAGCTCTACCTGCAAGCGTCAAAGCGGTTGCGCGTGCTGGTGCTGGCACCAACAACGTGCCGGTTGCTGACTACACCAAATTAGGTGTTGTTGTGTTCAACTCACCCGGTGCGAACGCTAACGCGGTAAAAGAGCTTGTGTTAACCGGTATGTTGCTTGGTTCGCGCGGCATTCTGCCGGGCATGGCTTATGTGAATGGTTTGACGCACATGACCGATGCTGACGAAATGTCCAAATTGTTGGAAAAAGAAAAATCCAACTTCGCTGGTTTTGAGTTGCAAGGCAAGACTTTGGGTATCGTCGGTTTAGGTGCAATCGGCTCTATGATTGCCGACGCTGCTTTGGCTTTGGGTATGAACGTCGTAGGTTTTGACCCAGCACTTTCAGTAGAAGCTGCATGGCGCTTGCCGAACCAAGTTACCAAAATGGAAAACTTGCAATCACTCTTGGCACGCGCTGACTATGTAACTTTGCACGTTCCAGCGATTGATGCCACCAAACACATGATCAATGCTGAAACCTTGAAAGTGATGAAAAAAGGTTCTGTGCTCTTGAACTTCGCCCGCGAAGCCATTGTTGATGCGCATGCTGTTATTGATAGCTTAGACGCTGGTCATTTAGGCAAGTACATCTGCGATTTCCCAGAACCCATTTTGCTGAACCGCCAAGACGTTTACGCTATGCCGCACATTGGCGCTAGCACCGAAGAAGCTGAAGAGAACTGCGCGATTATGGCCGCAGATCAACTCATGGATTACCTCGAAAATGGCAATATCAAAAACTCCGTCAACTTCCCAGCCGTGGCTATGGATCGCGCTGCCAATACAGGCGCGCGTATTACTTTCTCTAACGAGAACGTATCGGGTGTATTGGGTCATGTATTGTCGGTGTTGGCGGATAACAATGTGAATGTGATCGATATGGTTAACAAAAGCCGTGGCGATGTGGCTTACAACATTATTGATGTGCAACAAGCTCCAGCTGCTGTGCTTGAAGCTATCGCGAAAGTTGAGCATGTGATCGCCGTTCGCGTTATCTAGCGTTTCCCCCTCACACAGGCCGCTCGGCCTGTGTGATACTGGCAATTCATAAATCATGTCTGCCAGCTGCTTATGTATAAAATTGTCTTCTTTGTCCCAGAATCCCATCTTGAGCTTGCTAAAACTGCGGTCTTTAACGCGGGTGCGGGCACAATTGGTAATTACGATCAATGCTGCTGGCAAGTTGCGGGGGTAGGGCAGTTTCGCCCTCTGGTGGGCAGTCAGCCGTTTATTGGGCAATCCCATCATTTAGAGCAAATCACTGAATATCGCGTTGAATTGGTTTGCGATGATGCGTGTATTAAGCCAGCCGTTGCAGCGCTGCGCGCGGCCCATCCCTATGAAGAGCCCGCGATTGATGTGTGGCGTTTGGCGGAGTTGGAGCCATGAACAGAGTTTGGTGGCAAAGCATCTCAGACGCCTTAAGTACGAATGGGGATTTGGGCTCCTTTGAGGGCGAGTTCCCAAAGCAAGCAGCGGTTATGGTGTTGATAACGGATGCTCCCGAGCCAGAACTCATTTTTACCTTGCGCGCGAAACATCTCAATCAGCATGCGGGTGAGGTGTGTTTCCCCGGTGGTAAATGGGAACCCCAAGATGATTCACTACTAACAACAGCGCTGCGAGAGACCCACGAAGAGATTGGCTTGGCGCCAAATATGGTTGATGTGCTCGGCGCTTTGCCCGCCAGAGCAACAAAATCAGGTGCCATGGTCCAACCCTTTGTAGGCAAGATTCCTGAGGAGTGCCGTTTTCATCTCAATCACCATGAGCTA
>DAOORH010000425.1:0-3269 GCA_035389145.1 Cellvibrio sp. | reverse complement strand
CGCAAATTTTCCTGCAATGCTCGGCGAACTCCATGGGGGCCCCGTTTGGTGCCACTAGGAAATTATTTTTAAAAGGGCGTCGTCATCCCGTAGGGATCCAGTGACTTTTAAAAAGTAAAGACGCTGGATCCTTGCAGGATGACGACTCCCCGTTTGGGTTCTACTGTGCTCGTTTCTAAATAAATCCGTGGGTTACGTCTTCGGTTTACTTGAGAATCCGGCATATGCTTGACATATGTCTTCTTCGGTTTTACCCTTAATCAAGTAAGTCACAGCCTTGAGAGGTAAACCCCATGCGCACAGTCTCTATTTTTAAAAACGGTAAAAACCAAGCGGTTAGGTTGCCTAAGGATATGGAGTTCGAGGGCACTCATGAGCTTGAAATTATCAAAGAGGGCGATACTCTAACCCTGCGCCCGGTGCGGTCTAGCTGGCTTTCTCTGATGGATCTCCCCAAGGCGGATGCTGATTTTATGCAAGAGCGCAGCGATGTAGTCTCGGATGAGGGGCGCTTTGAGCTGTGAAAAATACCTTTATGCTCGATACATGCATTTGCTCGTTTATCATGCGCGAGCAGCCAGTTGAGGTGCTGCAGCGGTTGACCAGCGTGGTGGTGCAGCAGCATAGAGTTGTTATTTCAGCCATTACTTACGCGGAAATGCGTTTTGGTGCCATCGGCAAAAAGGCATCCCCAAAACATAATGTGCTGGTTGATGAGTTTGTGAAGCGATTGGATGCGGTCTTGCCTTGGGGTATTGCCGCCGTCGATGCCACCGCACTCATCAAGCGTCAGCTCGGTGAAGCGGGCACGCCTATAGGTGCTAACGATGCGGCTATTGCAGGCCATGCCATTGCAGAGGGCTGCATACTTATCACTAACAATACCCGCGAGTTTAACCGCGTTCTGGGTTTAAGGCTTGAGGACTGGGTTCACTGAGTTACTCTCCACAATCCCCGCCAACATCTCCAATCCCTTTTTCATATTCTCTGCATTCGCGTGACTAAAATTAAGCCGCATAGTGCCAAACTTGGGTGTACTGCTTGCAGGGTAAAACGCTTCGCCCGGCATAAAAGCCACGCCGCGTTCCAGCGCAATTTTTAACAGCGGGCGTGTGTCTATAGCGTTGCGTAATTGCAGCCAGAAAAATAATCCACCGGCGGGTGTTTCCCAATCGGCTAAATGGCCGAAGGTATTTTTAAGCGCATCGTTCATCGCATCGCGTTTGTGTTTGTAGGTGCTGCGCAGGTGCGCTAAATCTTCGTTGCGGTTTTTACTCACTAACCAATTGGCAACGCGAATTTGGCCCGGGCGATTGGTGTGTAAATCGCTGGCTTGTTTTAAGCGCAACAAATGTGGAAATAAATCCTTGGATGCTGTTAAAAATCCCACACGCCAACCAGGCCAAAGCGTTTTGGAAAAGCTACCCAAATAAATCCAAGTCGCGCGTTTTAACAGGCTGCAAATCGGCGTGCGATCTACCGCGTCGTACATCAATTCGCGGTAGGGTTCGTCTTCAATTAAAGGCAAACCATAGTGATCCAGCACCTCGGCGACGGCACGGCGATTGGCTGCGCTGTAGCAGTGGCCTGAGGGGTTTTGAAAGGTGGGGATTAAATAAATCGCGCGCGGTTTGTGGGTTTCTATCATCTCCGCCAAGAGTGCTGTATCTATGCCTTCATCGGTAAGCGGTAGGCCTATGCAATTTGCACCGAAGAGCTGAAAGGCTTGCAGTGCCGCTAAATAAGTCGGCGCTTCGCAGAGTATGGGTGTGCCTGGGTCTACAAATAATTTGGCGGTCAGGTCTATGCCCTGTTGCGAGCCCGAAAGCACCAAGGTCTGCTCGGCGGACACGTGTAACCCAGATTCCGCTAACCAATCGGCCAAGCGCGCACGCAACAGTGGCTCGCCTTCGCTTTGCCCGTATTGCTGAAACACGGGGCTTAGCCAATCGTGCGATGAGTCTGAGTCATGTAGAATCGGCATGGCGTCTGCGCTTGGCAGGCCGCCAGCGAATGAAATCATACCCGGCGCTTGCGCGGCAGCGAGGATCTCGCGAACAAGGGATGAGGTTAAGCGCGAAATGCGCTCAGACAATTCTGGTGTAGGACGTGGTGCGGGATGCATAGCAGTCTCGTGGTATTTTAAGTAGGTCAGTTTGGTTGACCTATAATTCACCTCTCGAAGATTAAAGTCAATATGGTTGACCAATTAACTCAAAATATAACCAATTCCCGTGAAGCAGAGCTCAATCAAGCGCTGGAGCTATTCCACTTCGCCTTCCGTGCCTTTACCGCCAAGCCAGATCAATTGCTGGAAGCGCGTGGTCTGCAGCGCGTTCACCACCGCATTCTTTATTTTGTAGGCCGTAACCCTGAAATTCGGGTGAGTGGATTGCTCGGAATTTTGGGCGTTACCAAGCAAGCCTTGCACGCGCCATTGCGCCAATTAATTGCGATGAATTTAATTCAAGATTCACCGGACGCCAGCGATAAGCGCGGTAAATGTTTAGCACTCACCGCCGAAGGCACAAAGTTAGAAGCAGCGTTAAGCGGCGCGCAACGCAAATTGTTGGCGAGTGTTTTTGAGCAAGCGGGTGCAGAGGGCGAAGCTGCATGGCGCGCGGTTATGGATCAATTGGCGGGTCAGTTGCCAAAATAAAAAATTGTTTGATGACGTTTAATTCATTGTAATCGTGACAAAAGTAATCATTCGCTGATTTTTTTATTCCTCGTTTTGTATTCAGTTTTAATTCATTCCCGATTGTTAAAGTTCACTTCAATACATTTTTGTCGCAAAGATGTATCCCTGAATTTTATCTGTACTAAACAATTAAGGAATTTATTATGAAAAAGCAATTTTTATTGGCGTGTGTATTGAGTGCATTCACATTGCCAGCAATGGCGGATAACTTTTATATCTTCGGTGATGTCGGTCAAGGGAAAATGGAGATTGATGACGGTGATGACTCAAAGCTCAGTAAAACCGATACCACTTTTTCTATTGGTGCAGGTTATGATTTTAATAAGTTTTTAGCTGTTGAAGTGGCGTATCGCGATTTAGGAGAAATAGTTGATCGTGGTAGTGATTTTGATGGTGTAGATGACTACGACTATGTTGATAAAATAGGAATTACTGCGTTGCAAGCATCGGTTGTGGGTAAGCTGCCTATTAGCGAAGTGTTTAATGTTTATGGTCGCGTAGGTTTGGCGAGCCTCGATGCCGAGTATGAAAGCAGAGAATATTATGCGGATGGCAATAATCCTGCTCC
>DAOORH010000424.1:0-3270 GCA_035389145.1 Cellvibrio sp. | reverse complement strand
AACAATACATCTCGAATGGATGGCGCATTTGCAAACAACATAATCAAACGGTCGATACCAATACCTTGACCGGCCGTTGGTGGCAATCCGTATTCCAATGCGCGCACGAAGTCAGCATCATAGTGCATGGCTTCATCATCGCCCGCGTCTTTTTCGCGAACCTGTTGCATAAAACGTTCAGCTTGGTCTTCCGCATCGTTCAACTCAGAGAAACCATTTGCCAATTCGCGACCGCCAATGAAAAACTCAAAACGATCAGTAACTGCAGGATTATGGTCGCTGCGGCGTGCGAGTGGTGAAATTTCGATTGGATACTCCGTAATGAAGGTTGGCTGATCCAATTTGTGCTCAACAGTTTCTTCAAAAATTTCAGTTTGTATTTTACCAAGTGCGGTGCCTGGTTTAATTTTCAAACCTAATGCTTCTGCGGCTTTGGTTGCACCTTCAACACTGCTTAATTGCTCTGCAGTAATTTGCGGGTTGTAGTGCAACACCGAATCAAACATGCTTAAACGCGCGAATGGCTTACCGAAATCGTATTCACTGGTTTGATAATTCAGCGTGGTAGTACCCATCACTTCCAAGCACATTTTACGCAACATATCTTCCGTTAAATCCATCAAGTCTTTGTAGTCTGCATAGGCTTGGTAGAATTCCATCATGGTGAATTCTGGATTATGGCGAGTAGATACACCCTCGTTGCGGAAGTTGCGGTTAATTTCAAACACGCGCTCAAAACCGCCCACTACCAAACGCTTCAAATACAACTCCGGTGCGATACGCAAATACATTTCCATATCCAGCGCATTGTGATGCGTAACAAAGGGCTTAGCCGATGCGCCGCCGGGAATCACATGCAGCATGGGCGTTTCTACTTCCATAAAATCGCAGCTGACCATGTATTGACGGATAAAGTTGATGCACTTGGAACGCAAACGGAAAGTGTCACGCACTTCAGGGTTCACAATTAAATCCACATAGCGTTGACGGTAGCGAATTTCTTGATCGCTTAAGCCGTGATATTTATCGGGCAATGGGCGCAAACCTTTGGTGAGCAGTTGGTACTCTTCCAAGTTTACGTATAAATCGCCCTTGCCAGATTTATGCAGCGCACCTTTAATACCGACGATATCGCCGATATCCCACACCCCCCATTTATCCTTAATAATTTCTTGCGCTGCTTTGTCGGCATACAGCTGAATACTACCTTCGCCATCTTGCAACACCAAGAATGGGCCGCGCTTGGCCATTACACGACCCGCTACGCTTACGATATGATTCAGTGCTTCTAATTCTTCTTTGGTCTTCTCACCAAATTGATTTTGCAACTCTTGGCTTTTATTAGCCGGCTTGAAATCATTAGGGAACGCATTGCCCTTTTCACGAATTGCATCGAGCTTGCTGCGACGTTCAGCAATGAGTTTGTTTTCCTCGTGCGCGTGAGCTTCTTGCGGTGCTGCCATAATTCCTGAAATGTTTTCGTTAGTCATAGTGATCACTAGTTAATTGCTAAAATGAATTTGGGAAAAAAATTACAAACCGGCCTTCAAACTCTCAATCATAAACTGATCGAGTGCGCCATCTAATACGGCTTGACAGTTGCTGGTTTGCACGTTGGTGCGTAAATCTTTAATGCGCGAATCATCGAGTACATACGAGCGAATTTGGCTGCCCCAACCAATGTCAGACTTGCTGTCTTCCAAGGATTGCTTTTCTGCATTGCGTTTTTGCATTTCATGTTCATACATTTTTGCACGCAACATTTTATAAGCTTGATCGCGGTTTTGATGTTGCGAACGTTGGTTCTGGCACTGCACCACAATATTGGTTGGGATATGCGTAATACGCACCGCCGAATCGGTTTTGTTAACGTGCTGACCACCTGCACCACTGGCACGATAGGTATCGATACGCAAATCGGAGGGATTAATTTCAATTTCAAAATTGTCATCAATTTCAGGGGATACGAACACCGAACAAAATGAAGTGTGGCGACGATTACCAGAGTCAAACGGCGATTTGCGCACTAACCGATGCACGCCAGTCTCGGTACGCAACCAACCAAAAGCGTATTCGCCTTCGAAGCTGATAGTCGCACTCTTAATGCCGGCTACATCACCTTCAGAACATTCTTCCAACGTGGTTTTGAAACCGCGCGCTTCACCCCAACGCAAATACATACGCAAAACAATCTCGGCCCAATCTTGCGCTTCGGTACCGCCGGAGCCAGATTGAATATCGAGATAAGCGTTGTTGGGGTCCATCTCACCGGAAAACATACGACGGAATTCGAGGGCGGCGAGCTGTGTATCCAAGCGCTCGATTTCAGCTTGTACATCGGCAACGCTGGCTTCGTCGTCTTCTTCCACGGCCATATCCAGCAGTTCGCGACAATCCGCTACGCCGGAATCCAGGTCATCAATGGTTTTTACAACATTTTCGAGGGTGGAGCGTTCACGACCGAGGGCTTGGGCGCGATCTGGGTTTTCCCAGACATTGGATTCACCAAGCTCTAACTCAACCTCAGTTAAGCGTTCTTTCTTAGTGGCATAGTCAAAGATACCCCCTAAGCACATTGGTGCGTTCAGTCAGGTCTTTCAGGGCGATTAAAAGCGGGTTAATTTCCATGGTAATGCGTAAGTTGCCTTAAATTGTGCTCCGATTTGGGTGATTATTCACGAAAACGGAGCTAGAAATTGCGAGGCGGGCATTCTACATGAGAAGGCTGTTTAGGCCAAATAGCTCTCAGGGGAATAGGCAGTTTCCATCCATCTCTGAAAAGAGCGAATATCCTTAATATTAATAAATGAAAAGATAAGTACCGCGCTCACCTGTTTGTAACCCTGTGAACTTGACCACCTTGGTCTCAGCAACCCACTCAAAGGACTCCTGTGTGTACGGGTTTTTATATGATGAATTTGCTAAGTAAAGAACAATAGCATTTTCTGCTGGCGTTTGACGCCTTAACTCAGCAGTTGCGAGCGCTACTTGGCGAACACCCTCGATATCTGCAACTCGCGGTACGTATTCCGTGAGGGCAGGCAAAGCAATACGCCCCAAAAGACTCCCCGTGAAATTGTAAACTCGAAATTTATCTTTAACCTCACCCTCTGCATAGAACTTGGCATTAGTAATTGCTTCAGAATATTGCTCAAGAGGAACATCAAAAAATGCAGCCAAAGCGTTCAAATATTCTGCTTGTTTATTACTGGTTTCTTGCGGCTGTAGAAATGGAACCAATAAGACATCACTCAACTCCTTGTGAGAGTC
>DAOORH010000423.1:0-3287 GCA_035389145.1 Cellvibrio sp. | reverse complement strand
AACTTATCGTAGGTGTCTGCTTCGTATTGCTCGTTATTAAAATATTTTACGGTTTCGTAATTGAGCAGGCTATCGATTGCACGGGTATTGGTGGATGAATCGGCTTGGTTAGCCTCGCGCACAAAACGGTTGCGCCATTCGGTGGTAATAATGGTGAAGGCGATATAAATCGCAACCGCCGCCAAAGTGATAACCGCATACCAATACGAAAAAGCGACCGCAAAAATAATCGCCACCGATAATATTTCAACCAGCGTAGGCACTATGTTGAACATTAAAAAGCGCATTAAAAAACTGATGCCATTGGTGCCACGTTCAATATCGCGACTAATGCCACCGGTAGCGCGGTCGAGATGAAATGCTAAATCCAGTGAATGCAAATGCTTAAACACGCGCAGGCCAATATTGCGCATGGCGCGTTCAGTCACTCGACCAAAGAGTGCATCGCGTATTTCACCAAGAAAAACACTGCCAAAACGCAGCAAGCCGTAAAAAATTAGAAACGCCACGGGCAAATAGACTTCTGGGCGAACGCTTGGGTCAACACTATCAATTACATGCTTTAACGCCCACGGCATTAAGAGCGTCGCCAGCTTTGCCGCTACCAGTGCCAGCATGGCCAAAATCACACGACCTTTAAACGCCCATAAGTAGGGCCAAAGATAGCGAAAGGTTTCTTGTACATTCACACTGACATCGGCGCCATTTTTTTTGGCGATGGGTTCGGGGTGGTTCATTCCACGCATAGTTTTTCCAACAGATTTTCAAAAAAGGGCGTAAAAGTTAATTCAGCGCTGAGGGCATTTCTCAAAATAATTTAACTTACAGCAAAGGCACGATTATCCCAGAGGCTATACTGCAATTCTATTGACGATTGTACGCAGGTTGCTGGCAATGAGCTTCAAACATTTAGATAGTCTGTTCAAGCCCCAATCGATTGCGGTGATTGGCGCGTCCAACGCGAGCAACCGCCCCGGTTTCGCGGTTATGCGCAATTTGTTACAAGGGCATTTTGATGGGCCCATTATGCCGGTTACGCCTGATTACAAATCGGTACAAGGCGTATTGGCCTATCGCTCAATTGATGAACTGCCACTGGTGCCAGACCTCGCGATTATTTGCACACGTGCCAGCCGTGTGCCCGCTATCATCATGCAGTTGGGGCGCAAAGGTACGCGCTGCGCCATTGTGATTGCGAGTGGATTAGAAAGTTTATACACAGCGCAGGGTACAAATCTGCAGCAACAAATGCAGCAGATTGCTGCTCATTGGAACATCCGCTTGCTGGGCCCCAACTCGCTCGGGTTTATGGCGCCAGCCTTGGGGCTGAATGCGAGCTATGCGCACACACAAGCGCAACCCGGCAAGATCGCATTTTTATCGCAATCATCCGCCATGTGCGTTGCGCTCTTGGATTGGTCGCGCCGTAGACGTATTGGTTTTTCGTACATTGTTTCTATGGGCGATGCGATCGATATAGATTTCGATGAACTGATTGATTATTTAGGACGCGACCCGTCTACCACGGCGATTTTGTTTTACATCGATCACATCGCTGATGGCCGCGCTTTTTTATCGGCTGCGCGTGCCGCCTCTTTTAATAAACCTTTGTTAATTATTAAAGCGGGCGGACAACCAGAAACCGCCGAACTATTTATGCGCGGTGCGCTAAACGATGTAATGTACGCCTCCACTAAACCTGTAGGCTTGGATGCCGTTTACGATGCCGCCTTTCGCCGCGCTGGGATGTTACGCGTGGGCGACTTGCGCGAGTTAATGGCTGCGGTAGAAACACTCGCCAACGGCAAACCGATTCGCGGTGAGCAATTAGTGATTATCACCAATGGCAATGGCCCTTCTGCCATGGCGGTGGATACACTGGTACAACGTGGTGGTCGATTAGAAAAACTCAACGAAACTCTAATAGCGGATATTCAAAAAATGTTGCGCCCCGGCTCACGCGCACACAACCCCATTAATTTATTGGGCGATGCAACACCCGAAGAATATACGCAGGTGTTAAAAAGTTTGTTGCAAGAAAATAGTATCGAAAACATTTTGCTCATACATGCGCCCTCGGCTTTAGTAGCGCCTGAAGTTTATGCGCAGGCAATTATCGACACCTACGCCAATCACAAAGGCCGAAAGCCGAATTTACTGGTTAATTGGATGGGCGAAGAAGCAGCGCAAGCTGCGCGCTATTTATTTGGCGAAGCTAACATTGCGTCCTTCCGTACACCCGAAGGTGCGATCATCGCGTTTATGCATATGGTGGATTACCGCCGCAATCAAAAATTATTATCCGAAACGCCTGAGTCAATGATGGAAGAGATTCCTCATCACGCACAATTGGTCATACAACTTCACGGCGATGACAAAGAGGTAAAACTTTCGCAAGAAAACACCAAACACTTTTTAGCGGCTTATGGTTTAGCCATGCACGATTCTGCCGCGCAGGATGCTACGCCGCTGCGAATTCAAGTTTCAACGGATCCTGTATTTGGTCCCTTTATCGCACTTGGTGAAGCTACCAATCAGTGGCATTTAGGAACAGATGCGGCTATTGCCTTACCGCCGTTAAATATGGCGCTCTCACGTTATTTATTATTGCAGGCCATTAGCAAAGGAAAGATTCGCGAACGCGATGGTGCAGCACCTTTAAATCATTATGAAATTTCGCGCCTACTCACGTGCGTAAGTCAAATGGTAGTCGATAATCCACACATAAAAGAATTGCGTTTAAATCCTGTATGGATTTCCGGCAGTGATATTTGTGTAACCCATGCAGAAATAGTGATAGATCCGCAAGCAACACAGCAATCGCTCGCTATTTGCCCCTACCCAAAAGAATTGGAAGAAAACATAGAATTGCGCAACGGCAAGAAAATTCTGCTACGACCTATTCGCCCTGAAGATGAAAGCACTCACAAGGAATTTGATTTGGCCATGAGCAAAGAAGACAGGTACAAACGCTACTTTGCCGAGCTGCCGCATTTTTCCCATGAACAACTAGCCCACCAAACTCAAATTGATTACAACCGTGAAATGGCTTTTATTGCCACAGCATCCAATGCGCAAGGTGAGTTTTATACGCTGGGCGTGGTACGCGTTATTTTTGGTGTGGATGGGCAAGAAGCGGAATTTGCCATGGCGGTTCGCAGCGATGAGAAGCAGCAAGGGCTGGGCACTTTACTATTAGAAAAAATGCTGCGCTATTGCAGAAGTAAAAACCTGCAAACCTTAACAGGCGTCACCATGCTAGAAAATTCTGGCATGGCCAACCTTGC
>DAOORH010000422.1:0-3292 GCA_035389145.1 Cellvibrio sp. | reverse complement strand
CCTTAAACTCCACCAATAATACGCAGGAATGATTATTGGCTTTTGCGCTTGGAGTAATTGGCCAAGTTATAAAACGAAACTGAACACCGTCCCACTGCCATGGAGTTTGCGTGTGGCAATTATCAACTGTGGGCTGAACTGAGCGAGTTTCATTTTTATTTAACGCAATTAATTTATCTGGCTCACCTAACAAAAGTTGGTTAACGTCTATTGCCGCCAACACACCCAGCAAACCACCGGAGTGATCTTTATCATTGTGGCTGACAACAAGAGTATCTAGCTGTCGCAATCCTTGGCCATGTAAATAAGGCACAATGATTCCACTACCTGCATCAAAATTTTCTGTGTATTGCGGCCCAGTGTCATAGAGTAATTGATGATTGGGCGTGCGAATTAACACAGCTGCTCCCTGCCCCACATCAAACACCAGCATTTGTAAATCAGGCAGTTGTTTTAGGGGAACTAATAGCGCAAAGAGCAACCCCGCAACGCCCACGCTTTTGCTGCCTAAAGCATGCGGCAATAATATAAGCCCAACACTGAGTATGGCCAAGCAAATCGCCCAAGGGTTGATATTAATTAATGGATTTAATTGCCCTGCACCTAAGGCTAATAAATAATTCAGCCATTCATGCACAACAGACATACCCAGCTCAGCACAATTTAAGAAAAAGCCCTCTAAAGCACCAAAGGTAAAATGACATAGCGCCGCTAAAATTAAACAGGGCACCACAAAAAAAGTAATGACCGGAATGGCGACAAAATTGGCAGGCGGCGCAAGCAGCGATGATGTGTGCACCAATACCGCCAGAGGAATTAACAAACCTATAAACATAACCCATTGGGATTTTACAAAAACTTTAAGGTAATTTTTGGAATATCCTTGTGCAGTATCATTTTTAGTAAAGCTGATGCGCCCAGAAAAACAAAATATCAACATGGCAACCGCGCCAAAAGACAACCAAAACCCTATATCGTAAGCAGCCAGCGGGTCATATAACAACACCAAGACCAATGCGATTAATAAGGTATCGCGCCCGCGAAAGGTACGCTGCCACAAAAGCGCCAACTGCACCACCGCCAACATGATAAGCGTACGTATGGTGGGAATATTGAAGCCCGCAATAATGCTATAAAACAAGGTAAAACCTACCGACATCACATATCCCGTCATCATTGATGGATATTTATGCCAGATTAGCTGCACGAATCGGCCTAAAAAATTACCGACAAAAAAACCAACAATCGCAAAGAAACCTAAATGTAACCCTGAAATAGCGATTAGATGATTGGTGCCCGTTTTAAGCATTTCACCCCATTGTTCTTTCTCAACCAAAGAGGTATCACCGACCAAAAGTGCAACTAAAATTCCTTTTTGCGGGCTGTCGCTGGTGTTAATTAACCATTGCTGCAATTCATAGCGAAGTACATCCAACGAAAACGACGGCTGCTGTTGCAATAAACGGTTCTCACCTTTACGGATATAACCTGTTGCACCTATACCACGACGTAATAACGATGCTTGATAATCAAACCCACCTGGATTCACAAAGCCGCGCGGCTTTTTTAATTTCACCACCAAGCGCCAGCGCTCGCCCGTTTTTACACGCAGGTCGCCATAACTACTGATATTAATTTTGCGGGGGATATTTTCAAAAACCGTGTAGGGCTCATAGGTTAAATAAGCACGCGAGAGTTTTAAGGAAAATAATTGTCGGCGATCATTTTCTTGCGGCAAGTTAATGACCTGCCCTTCAACAACAATATCTCGTTCAGCCATTGCATCGGGCAACTGGCTTGCCAATAATTGAGAACCAGCAACGACACCGAAGGTGCAACCTGCGATAAAAAATCCAATAACAGTGATTGCGAAAGAAAATAGCGGGGCAAGCTTTTTACGAAAAAGAACAATGCTTATCGCAAAAGCAAAAATAGACAAAATAAGAATGAGTGGCGGCAACTCTGGCAAGTAGCCAATCAGAATTGTTCCTAGAGAAAAGCATAGTAGTCGTAGTGTCATAACATCCCTGTTTTATAAAAATTAACTTAAGCTGACACCTGTTCCACCTAAACCACAATATCCATTTGGGTTTTTGGCGAGGTATTGTTGGTGATAATCCTCGGCGTAATACAATTCTTTAATCGGTAAAATCTCGGTAGTGATTTCACTTAAGCCAGCATCATGTAATGCCGCTTGATAACTCAGTTGACTCGCTTCCGCTAAAGATTTTTGCGTATCGTTAAAGGTATAAACGCCCGATCTATATTGCGTACCGCGATCATTGCCTTGACGCATACCCTGAGTGGGGTTGTGCGATTCCCAAAACACTTTTAACAATTTTGCTAGCGAGGTTTTTTCAGGATTAAATACCACCAACACAACTTCATTATGCCCGGTTAACCCCGAGCAAACCTCTTCATAGGTTGGGTTAGGCGTGAAACCAGCAGCATAACCCACCGCCGTACTGAACACGCCCTCCTGCTGCCAAAAACGACGCTCTGCCCCCCAAAAGCAACCTAGACCAAACACAATTTTTTCAAAGCCTTCAGGAAACGGCTCTTGCAATGGCGAACCCAGCACCTTGTGTTGCGGAGATACAACCATCTTAGTAGTGCGACCCGGCAAAGCCTGCTCTGGCGAAGGCAATACAATTTTTTGTTGCGTAAAGAACATGGCAATTACCGGTTAGTTAGAACCAACGATTAAGCTGGGCTTTTTCCCATACGCTAAACAAGGCGCGCTCTACGGCAACCTGCGCAGCTATACCTAATTTTTCCGGTAGAGATTTCTTCAGTGTAAATTCAACTTCAAAAATATCGGCGGTTTCAACTTGATCTAACAAATACTCATCGCTGGTTTGCAATAGGTCGATTAGATTTACATCTTTTGCTCTGCGGCCAAACCAAACTTCACCTGTCGCAACCGCCGCTATATCTACCTGTGGGCGATGCTCAGAAACAAACTCTTTGAAGAGCACATGTGTATCTTCCAAGTCTTCAACGAATTTCTCACGGCCTTTTACGGTGTTCTCTCCGAACATAGTCACAGTGCGTTTAAATTCACCGGCCGTAAACATTTCGTAGTCGATATCGTTTTTCCTTAATAGGCGATGAAAATTTGGCAATTGCGCAACAACACCAATAGAACCCAAAATGGCAAAAGGTGCTGCCACAATTTTGTTGGCAACACAGGCCATCATGTAACCGCCCGATGCAGCAACCTTATCCACACACACTGTCAAGGGAATTTGCTTACTAGTGATGCGTGCTAATTGGCTAGAAGCCAAACCAT
>DAOORH010000421.1:0-3295 GCA_035389145.1 Cellvibrio sp. | reverse complement strand
TCCAGATTGATTTCTTTTTTGAGATTGCGCGCCAAATCGCGCACCACACGCGGGAAACGCCCAAATACTTTTTTGATGGGCTGCATGCGCGTTTTCATAACCGATGTTTGCAAATCGGCAGTGACCACATCCAAATTCGCAACGGCTTTTACCAGAGCTTCATTGGTAGAGGTATTTCCCAAACGCACTAAACGGTTACGCACCAATACTAATTCACCGACCATATTCATAATATCGTCGAGACGTTGCGTATCCACGCGTACAGTAGTTTCCACTCCAGCAGGCGCGTCTTTATCACCGGCTGAAGGAGCGGGTGCACTCGCAGGTTTTGGCACTTCTGCTTTAGGTGCTGGCGCCGGAGTTGGTTTAGCTGCAGGTGCTGGCGCAGCAGGTTTAGCTGGCGCTGGTGTTGCTGTCGATGGTGCGGGCACAGCTGCTTTCGCTGGGGCTGACGCCGGTGCCGCAGTAGGTGCTTTACCCTTTCCATGTAACTGATCTAATAGCGCTTCAAATTCGTCATCATTAATTAAGTCCGAATTGCCACTTGAAGGGGCAGCGGCCACAGGAGCGCTGGGTGCTGGCGCTGAAACTTTTACTGAGGAATCAACAGCAGGACCTTTGCCTTTGCCATGCAACTGATCGAGCAAGGCTTCGAATTCATCGTCAGTGATTTCATCGTTATTAGTGGTAGATGATGAAGCTGATACGGCAGCAGCAACTGCAACGGGCGCAGCTACTTGAGGACTAGGGGCTTTAGGTGTCGGCGCTTTGCCTTTGCCGTGAAGTTGATCGAGCAATGCATCGAATTCATCTTCACTTATTTCATCACTAGAGGATGCAGTGGAAACGACTGCCGGGGCTGCCGACTGAGGGCTAGAGTGCTGTGCAGGCGTTTCACTTATAGCGTCTAACAGCTTTTCAAATTCATCGTCAGTAATATCACCACTCGCAGGCGCTTCAGAGTGCGCCGCAGTTTCAACAACATCGTGCTGCTCTTCTGGAATTTCTTGCGCAGCTTCATTCAAATCTTCACAGGAAACCAATCTTTCCAACGCATGGATCAATGCGGGTTCAACTGGCGGCAATTCGCCGCGCGCATTCACTATATCAAATTGATCTTTAACACTATCGAGCGCTTGCAGCACCACGTCCATGAGTTCAGATGTAACTTCGCGCTTACCGTTACGTAAAATATCGAATAAATTTTCCGTGAGATGGCAGCATTCCACCATTGGAGTAAGCGATAAGAAACCCGCCCCACCTTTTACAGTGTGGAAGCCGCGAAAAATCGCATTCAATAAATTCTTATCGTCAGGACGCTGCTCAAGATCGACTAATTGTTGCGACAGGCGTTCTAAAATCTCGCCTGCTTCAACTAAAAAGTCCTGAAGAATATCCTCGTCATCACCGAAACTCATTCACATGCCCTCTAGAAACCGAGACTGGATAAAAGGTCATCGACTTCATCTTGCCCGGAAACTACATTGTCTTTTGCTTTATTAATTTGTGGCCCTTCAGCTTCGTGTTTTCGTTTTTCTATGAGCTCTTCCATTTCATGTTCATCTTCTTCAGGTTTTGCAAGGCCAGTAATTTCCTCAACCTGACTCGCCATCAACACTAACTGGACTAAATCTTTTTCAACTTCATTAATTAAGCCAATTACACGCTTTAGTACTTGCCCCGTTAAATCTTGGAAGCCTTGTTCGAGCACAATATCTTGCAAACTTTTATTTAAACGCTCAGAACCAATGGATGTCTGCTCAAAAAAACTATCAACACGATGGTAAAGCTCGCGAAATTCGTCAGCGGTAATTTCGCGATTTTTTAAGCGCGCCCACTCTGAACGAAGAACGCTCGCCTCTTGCCCTAAGTTGGACGCAATGGGCGATGCTTCATCCACCATATCCATCGTTTTTTCAGCGGCTTTTTGAGTGAGTTCTATAACGTAGCCTAAACGAGTTGAAGCATCATGAATGTCTGAGTCTTCAATTTTAGGAGGCTCTTTTGTAAGATCAGCATCGACATGAAAATTAACGATTGCGTTGTGTAACCCGCGCGTTAATTTTCCTACTGTTTGAAAAATATGGCGATCACGCGACTGTGTCATCGCTTGAATCAGCACAGAAGCTTCTTCAAATTTGTTGTCTTGCAATTTTTCCGTTAACAGCTTTGCACATTCCTTTAGTTCAGCAATGAACACAGCGTTGGGGTCAACTATAATTTCAGATGCCATAATGTCAGATGCCATGAAGAAGCCTTATTGTTAGGTGGCAGCAAAAAACAATTCTTAGCCAACGCGATCAAAGATTTTTTCGATTTTCTCTTTGAGAGCTTGCGCCGTAAAAGGTTTTACAACATAGCCATTTACACCGGCCTGCGCGGCTTCAATAATTTGATCGCGCTTGGCCTCAGCTGTCACCATAAGTACTGGCAATGTGGCAAGTTTTTCGTCGGCACGCACCGCGCGCAACAAATCAATACCTGTCATCCCCGGCATATTCCAATCTGTTACCAAAAATTGAAAGTCGCCGCTCTTCAGCATGGGCAAAGCCGTCATGCCATCGTCTGCTTCATGGGTATTTGAAAAACCCAAATCTCTCAGCAGGTTTTTAATGATCCGTCGCATTGTTGAAAAATCATCAACAATTAAGATTTTCATGTTCTTATCCAAAGGAACCTCCGTCGCACCTACAGGAATTTCATTTACTGTTAGTCTAGTCAGGGTTATCAATCTGGCCAGTTTTTTGACGTTAAAAAAGTTTTTTAATTACCTATTGCGCTTTATTTGATCGATCTGTTTAGCAACGCAACGCCCTTTCTATTTATGCCAACCCGCTAAACGCGCTTTTAGCCGTACAGCGGCCTGGCTGTGAATTTGACTCACCCGCGATTCGCTAACCCCTAACACCAGCCCAATCTCTTTTAGGTTGAGCTCCTCATTGTAGTAAAGCGCCAAGACCATACGCTCCCTTTCAGGCAATTGTGAAATCGCATCGGCCAAGGCCTTTTTTAAACCTTCTCGCTGCAGGCCTTCAAAGGGGCTGGCGAAGGCGCTGCTAGTTTCACTCGCATCTATATTGCTGTCTTCTTCGCCAAAGGTTTCTTCGTAGCTGTAAAGTCGGCTGCTATTGGAATCTTGCAGCATGCTGAAGTATTCGGAGAGCGGTACCCCCAATTCGGCGGCAACTTCAGCATCTTGTGCATCGCGACCAGTACGCGCCTCTACGGCGTTAATGGCTTTGGCAATGTTGCGGGAGTTGCGGTGAACTGAACGTGGAGCCCAGTCGCCCCGGCG
>DAOORH010000420.1:0-3309 GCA_035389145.1 Cellvibrio sp. | reverse complement strand
CATTTTAAATGTACAAGGTATTGAAGTTTTAACGCGTGAAGGTGCTACCAACGCCTATGGTGCAGACACAGGCGCAAGCGAGCGGCTTCCTCAAGGGGCGATAATCGTTAAAGAGGCGGATGCGATAGAGACTATCTTGGCACTGGCCAACCAATACAAAACCCCTCTCTGGCCCATCAGCGGCGGTCGCAACTTTGGTTATGGCACAGCCTTACCCGTGGATAGCCGCAGTTACATCTTGGATCTATCCAGACTAAAGCGCATTAATATAGATGTAGGCTCATCAACCGCATTAATTGAACCAGGCGTCACCCAAGCAGACCTACACGACGCCATCAAAAAAAGCGGTGCACACCTATTAGTTCCCACCACTGGCGTTGGCCCTAATGGCAATATTTTGGGCAATGCCCTGGATGGCGGCTATGGCCTAACACCCATCACTGATCATTTCGCTGCGGTGTGTGAGCTCGCCGGCTATTGGGGCAATGGCACAGAGTTTCGTCACACCTACCAAGACCTCAATTGCCCTGAAATGGCAAAACGCTGGAGTGCTGGCACCGGCTATTCATGGGCCGGACTACTACGGCAAGGCAACTTCGGCATTGTTACCAAAGCTCGAGTTCAATTAGCCCGAGCACCCGAAGCCTGCCGTATCTTGATTTTTGAATGGAAAAGCGATGCTGAATTTGTAGCTTCACAACCTAACCTAAATTTATTGTCAGAAGATATTCCGGGCATTGGCGGCATCATTATGATGAACAACTGTCGCATCCTCTCCACCCAAGTCGATACGCCGCTGGCATCGCCATTACAGGGCGATGAACGCGCCGCCTTTTTAAGCAAGCTCGCCAAAGAGAGAAAGATTTCAGCGTGGACAGGCTTAGGCACACTCTACGGCTCAGAGGCATCAGTTAAAGGCGCCGTACGCGATATTCGCCGTCGTTTAAAAGGCGTAAGAGTATGGAGTTTCAGCCCAGAACACATTCGCCAATTACAAAAGTTTGAACAGTATTTACCGCGTTGGGGCTTTGCTGCATTACGTCGTCATTTTGGCGCCCTGATTAATACACTTGGAACAGTTGAGGGCTTTCCCATCGTAGCCTTTTTAAAAATTGCCTACGCACTCGACCCGACTGCAAAAAAACTGGATGTCACATCCCACCCCGCCAAAGATGGCGCTGGCATTTTGTGGTACGCCCCTCTCGTTTCTTTTGATGCCGAAAATGTTGAGCGCTATCGCCAAGTTATGAGCGCTTGTTTGTTGCAACATGGTTTTGACCCATTACTTGCCGTCACTTCACGCTCGCCGCGCGTTCTTTCTGGCACAATTCCACTGTTATTTGATCGCAAAAAGCCGGAAGACGTTGCGCGCGCTAAAGCCTGCTACCGTCACTTAGTAAAAGTGGGATTAGAAAACGGCTGGCCACCCTATCGTCTTGGGGTAGATTTTATGGATCTCATCGCCTGCCCTGCAGACTCACCCAGCGCGCAAGTACAACGTCAGCTAAAAAATGCACTGGATGAAAATAATGTGATTGCCTCTGGTCGCTATGAACACGCAAAACCAGAAGGCCACCCAGTCATTATTGATATTGAAAAACTCATTACTCTTCCTACTGATTACAACGTAGAGCTTGGCAATAAATCACAGGAGATGGGAAAGCAGAAAGAAAAAGCAGATGCCTAAGCTCAAGCCGCCCCGAACCTTAATGTTTTATTAAGGGTCGGGGGACAGGCGTATTTTGCATAGTACGCCTATAGACCGGCTGATAAACTTGCGGACGCTTAATAACAATACGCAGATAAAACATGCCACTACAAACACCTGATCGCCAACTCGTATTTTGGCGAAATCATTTTTACATTCCTTTATGTATCTTTGTGTTCATTGCAGTCGCTTTTGAATTGGGCCATACAGACACATGGCTAGCCGATAAATTCTATGCGTTGGAAGGCGGCACCTGGGCACTCAAAAATGCTTGGATCACAAGCACCATCATTCATCAAACAGGGAAAAAGATTTCTCTGTTTATAGCAGCTATAATCTTGGCCGCCTTAGCGATAAGTTATCTCAGTAAATATCTGCGCCGATACCGTCGCGAATTCGCTTACTTATTGTTAGCCGCAGGTGGAAGCAGTGCGTTAATTAGCGTCATCAAAAGCATCAGCCATGTCTCCTGCGCTTGGGACTTTTCCCGCTATGGAGGAACAGCCGTATACACAGACGTATACACTCAGATACTTAACATGAGCGGAGAGAATTGTTTTCCCGCTGGCCACGCCAGCGGAGGATACGCTTGGTTGGCATTTTATTTTTTAGGTGTTTACAAAGAATCAACTTGGCGCTGGATAGGCTTAAGCTTTGCATTGGGAGTGGGATTAGTTTTTGGTATATCTCAACAATTGCGCGGCGCGCATTTTATTTCACACGATTTGTGGACGCTTGGAATTTGCTGGTTTTTTTCACTATTTATTTTTAAATTGATGCTACTTGGTCAAACACCTCAGCAACAATAATCAAGAGGCTTTTTATGGCGCTTTTTTCAAGCAAATTTTCAACTATGACTTTAGACAACAAAGCCAATAACCAATTTTGGTCGTGGCAGATGAGCCCAACAAAATTTACGTTAGTATGCAGCGTATTTTTTGTCATTTTTTACAATACTGCTTTTTTTAAAACGTTACACACCGCACTCCCTATAGACAATGTTAAATCTGCACTATTTTTTATCAGCGTCAGTTTACTCGTTAGCACCGTAACAGCACTGGTTTTATCGTTCTTTGTGCTACCAAAAATATCCAAACCAGCAATGATGTTTGTATTTTTTGCCGCAGCCAGCGTTTCTTATTTTATGAATGCCTACGGCATAGTTATTCACCAAACCATGATTCAAAACACCATAGAGACAGACACAAATGAAGCGCGCGGCTTACTGAATGGCACGCTTGCAATTTACATACTTGTATTAGGTGTTACTCCAAGTTTACTACTTTTAAAAGTCAAGTTAAGTTTTGGCGATTTAAAACACGAAGTTTGGAGCAAGTTAAAACTTTGGGGAGGTATATTACTAATGATTTTTTTATTAATAGCCCCTTTTACCGCTGACTATGCCTCTTTCTTTCGCAATCATAAAAACATTCGCCAAATGGCAAACCCCGTCAACTTTATTTACGCCACTATTGCCTATGCGTCCGCCAGCAATAAATCCATAACGGTAAAACCTATTGGCGAAGATGCAAAACTCAACGAACATGCGAAGGCGCAAACCAAACCTATTCTCTTTGTTCTCGTTGTTGGAGAAACAGCAC
>DAOORH010000419.1:0-3327 GCA_035389145.1 Cellvibrio sp. | reverse complement strand
GAAGAAGGCTATAACGACCTTTCATCATCCAAGCCGCGCAATGTGTTTGCAATAGCCTTTTCTGTTTGCCGTGAGCCTATGTTCATACTACTTGTAGCCTGCGGCATTATTTATCTATTGCTGGGGAATCGGCAAGATGCGTTGATGCTTCTTTGTTTTGTGTTTATCGTTATGAGCATCACGTTTTTTCAAGAACGCAAGACCGAGAGAGCTCTGGAAGCTTTGCGTAACCTTTCAAGCCCTCGTGCCTGTGTGATTAGAAATGGCGTAACGAAACGTATCCCGGGGCGAGAAGTGGTGCGTGGCGACACCTTGATACTGGTAGAAGGCGATCGCATTCCAGCAGATGCCATTATTCTTCAATGCACAAGCTTGACTGTTGATGAAGCTTTGCTTACGGGAGAATCTGTCGCTGTGCGAAAACTGGTTGCAGAGAAGTTACAGCAGCTTCTTGAACTTCCTGTAGGCATACCTGGTGGCGATGACTTGCCTTACGTGTTTTCTGGCACATTGGTGGTTCAAGGCAAGGGCGTCGCGCAGGTGATGTCAATAGGTGAGAATACCACTATCGGGAGCATTGGCAAGGCGTTATCTTGCATCAAACCAGAAACAACCCATATTAAACTGGAAATTGAACAAGTGGTCAGGCGCGCATCTTGGGCAGGATTTGCACTGGCTGGGTTCGTTGCACTTTGGTATGGTTTTACGCGTGGTGATTGGCTTAGTGGGTTTCTAGCAGGTATCACATTAGCGATGGCAATCTTGCCAGAGGAGTTGCCAGTAGTGCTAACAATTTTTCTTGGTTTGGGTGCTTGGCGTATAGCGCAGAAAAAAGTATTAACTAGGCATGTTCCTGCTATAGAAATGTTAGGCGCTGCTACCGTGCTGTGCGTAGACAAAACGGGTACGCTTACACAAAATAAAATGGAAGTGGCGCAGCTATGTGCCAACAATTTAATGTTTGAAGTTGAACAAGCACAAGCGTCAATCCTACCAGAAACATTCCATGAGGTGCTCGAGTTTGCGGTGCTGGCAAGTCATCGTGACCCATTTGATCCGATGGAAATTGCCATTCGTGAATGTGGATTAACGCTGCTCTCAGGCACCGAGCATTTACACGGCGCTTGGCAGCTAGTGGATGATTACCCGCTTACAAAAAAGCTGTTGGCAATGTCGCGTGTATGGAAGTCGCGAAATAATGCACATTACATTACTGCCGCCAAAGGCGCGCCAGAAGCCATTATTGATTTATGCCATCTTGATGCTGAAACGGCACAAAAAATCATTCAGCAAGTAAATATACTCGCAGAAAAAGGCTTGCGTGTATTAGCGATTGCAAAAGCCAAGTTTACCGAAGAAGTGCTGCCAGAAATTCAACATGATTTTGTTTTTGAGTATTTAGGCCTCATTGCATTAGCTGATCCAATTCGACCTAATGTTACAGCCTCAATTAAAGAGGCGCACAATGCAGGCATACGCGTTGTGATGATTACTGGCGATTACCCTGTAACTGCCATGAATATTGCCAGCCAGATTGGCCTTGAATCACCAGATAGTGTGATTACCGGGCTTGAACTTGACAAGTTTACTGAGGCGGAGCTTCAGATGCACATAAAAACGGTAAATGTTTTTTGCAGAGTGGTGCCAGAGCAAAAGCTCAGACTCGTCAATGCATTTAAAGCGGATGGCGAAATTGTCGCAATGACGGGCGATGGCGTGAACGATGCGCCCGCGCTAAAAGCGGCACATATCGGCATCGCCATGGGCGGACGAGGTACCGATGTCGCGCGTGAATCAGCCTCATTAGTCTTATTGGATGACGATTTTAGTTCCATCGTTACTTCTGTAAAGCTTGGCCGTCGTATTTTTGATAATCTGCGCAAAGCCATTGCCTTTATTGTGGCGGTGCATGTGCCGATTGTTGGCTTGTCGCTGATTCCAGTAGTGTTGGGCTGGCCAGCGGTGCTGATGCCAGTGCACATACTTTTTCTGCAACTCATCATAGATCCTGTTTGTTCTATTGTTTTTGAAGCAGAGCCTGAAGAAGCTGATGTAATGCAACGACCGCCACGCTTAAGCAGTGCGCGGTTGTTTGATTTTGCCGTATTAAAACACGGTCTTCTGCAAGGTGGGCTGCTGCTAGTGGTTGCGCTAGTGATTTTCGGTTTTACTCTACATCAAGGAATTGGGGAGGATGAAGCGCGCGCACTTACCTTTACAACCCTTGTGCTGGCTAGTATTGGATTGATTTTTACTAATCGTTCTTGGTCAAAGTCTGCATTGGCTACATTAAAAATACCCAATCCAGCATTATGGTGGATTACTATGAGCGCTATGGCAATTCTTGCATTAGTGCTTTTATTGCCAGAATTAAGTAAATTGTTTTCCTTTAGTCAGCTAGATGGTGAAGCTATTGTGTTTTGTGGATTGATAGGGTTCCTAACCTTTTCACTGTTAGAGGTTCTTAAGCGGCTTCAAACACGACACAATTAGATTTTTTGTGTCTAATCCTTTTGCCTAGTCAGCCTTAGTAAGGCTAAATTCTGCCTTATATGATATTGTTATATTTGACAGAATGATACAAGAATAGAGCCAAACGTAGTCACTTATAAAAATAAGTCTATTTTATAATTAGTTTCATTTTAAATTTTTTACTAAAATCCCTCAAAACCGTAAAGAAGAGTCTAGTCGTGTTGATTTATACTTTGCTTGTCAAAAGCCGCTTTCCACAGTATTTCCTCTGATGTAGCATGCTTTACAGGTTGCCACTAACTGGAATAGTGAATTGCCCCGTGTACACTAGACACTTTCCTGCCTACTGAAGTATTGCCTTTCAAATTCTACTGGAGAAAGCCGATTAGTGTAACTATGTCGGCGTCTCGGGTTATAAAACATTTCGATGTAATCAAATATATCCTGCCTTGCATCCTCCCGTGTTAAATACGTTTTACGACGGATGCGTTCACGTTTAAGTAGCTGAAAAAAGCTCTCGGCTACTGCGTTATCATGACAATTGCCACGGCGGCTTTGGCTGGCGCATAGATTGTGCGCTTTTAAAAAATCCTGCCACTCGTAACTATTGAACTGACTGCCTTGATCTGAATGAATAATGACTTGTTCATCAGGCTGCCTTCGCCAGACGGCCATGAGTAACGCATTGATCGCAAGTTCACTTTCCATGCGCGGTTGCATCGACCAGCCGATCACTTGCCGTGAGAACAAATCCAATACGACGGCGAGGTAGAGCCAACCCTCGTGGGTACGAATATAAGTAGTCGCCCCTGAACAACTCAGTTCAAGCAGATTTGAACTGAGTTGTATTCAAAT
>DAOORH010000418.1:0-3332 GCA_035389145.1 Cellvibrio sp. | reverse complement strand
GTGCAAAAAATCACCGAGCGCAGGTGGCTCAGAACTGTTCCATTCGCAATTGCTTGCAAATCCTTATGGGTGGCTGGGACATAAAGTGACGCCCCGAGTACAGTGTTTCTAGCCATCTAATGCACTTCCTATAAGTGAAACAGCCTGATAAGGCAGGTTGGGTTGAATAATAATGGGTACAGATTTCTGTTCGGCGAGCACGCGCAAATGGGCGACATCCACCACGTTTGGGTCACGCAAAATTAGCAGGCGTGCCTTACGACGCAGCAAGACACGGGTGGCTTCGCCTATGCCGGGCTTGATGAAATTTACATTGTCGATATCGTAACCCACCATGGCCTGCGCTAAAAATGCGCTGGAAATGGCGGCGAGCTGGACTTTGTCAGCCGGTATAGCAGAGGGCGTTTCGCCATCGGCGAGAGCTATAGCATCGGCGATAATCGCAGTGGCAAAAGCTTGCGATTGATCCTGTGCCGCAAATTCTTGATAGTAAATACAGCCGTGAAAATCATTGGCGCCGACTTGATCGTTCAAGACTGTGCGGCTCACTAAGCCCGACACTGTAGCGTTTAGGATGCTAGACGGAATTAAATAATCCTCGCCCGATGCACTTACCGCCGCGCTGCCTGCCAAATCTGCCAGCACCCATAGGCCGCCGTTAATATTGACCTGCTTGCGCTGGTTGTAGCTGGCGATAGATTCTTCAAGTACACCGGAGATCACGCCTTTGCCCGTCCAGCCATCTATAAACACGATGGATTCTGGCGCGTGACCTTGTTGCAAAATATGGTCGAGGGCGTTTTCGTCAATACCGCGGTCGCGGACTATTGAGAGCGAATAATGCGTGACCTTGCGCTTAAATACCTGCTCCAAAATATGCTTGAGAATAACGCCTACGGGTGTACCGGCGCGCAGGAGCGAGGCGAGCACGATCTCACCGCTTTGCTGTTGGTTGATCAGGCCGGCGAGGGTTAAGCAATCCCGCGCCATGCGTTGGCGATTGGCAGCGAAAGCCTGTTCATAGACCTGAAGATACTGCGGTGAGGGCAGGGATTCGGGCGAGAGCATTTCGCTGTAATGGCGCTGGCCGGATTGAATCAGTTGCTCTTTATCGGCCACTGAAACAAACGGCTGCTCGGGTAATATTTTCAGCAGAAAAATGACATCTTCCGGTGTATAGCTCCCGTGAAAATGACCTGTTTGGCTAGTAGGTTGGTTTATAAGTGCATTCATAGCGACTCCACCGTACGCGCCGCGAGTTGCGTGCCTTTGGGGATAATCGTGTAGTCGCAGCTCGCCATAAAGCGGGCATCTGAGGTGCTATCGCCCATACCGAAGGTGAGGATTTCACCGTGCTCGGCTTCCAGCTGTTGGCGCACATAGGCAACGGCGCGAGCTTTGTTAAGCGTGTTAGGCAGAATGGCGAGGTTATTGGCGTTGCGATGTACGTTGAAGTTTTTACCTTCGCCTGCAAGCCAAGGCAACACCACGTCGCGCTCGATGTGCTCCAAGTTGCTCGCTTGTTTGTCTGGGTCTTTTACCAGCGTGTAAAAGGGCGTTGCGCAATCTTCTACAACGCGGGCGCGGGCTTTTAAACCTTCTGCCACGGCGTATTCATCAATCAGCTGTTTAATTGTGTTAAGGCCATCTACCGCTTGCGCCATATCGCTGCGAATGATCTCTGCCCAAGCTTCATCTACTGAACCATCGGGTTTTAAGACGACACCGCCGAAATCGATAATCGTGTAGCTGCTAAAAGGCAGGTTTACCCGGCTCATGGCATCGTGATTGCGCGCGGTGGTGGGGATCAATGTCATATCGCGGCTAAACATAGCAAACAGGGCGCGCTGTTTGGCGGTGGTATAGGAAATCGGGTCGCCGCTTTTTAGGTATGCAACTGGCTCCAAATCTTTGGCATTGGGTACCTTGATGGGCGTTTGAAACAGCGTGTCATCAAGGTCAACAAACAAAAACGTCTTCAATGCGGGTCTCACTTAAAAAATGGAGTAAATGTGCGCCACCGAGCGCACGAGCGATTTGATGTAGCGCATCGTTTTCTTGGGTTTTATCAATAGGTGTTTCATGGCAAATAAATACGTGATCGTACTGGCCGGGTATTACGTTGTAGAGAAAGTTGGCGACACCTTCACCGTAGTTGTCGGGAAAGTTCAGTGTGTGGCTAACGGCGCCCCAGGGCAGAATCGGCGAGCGGGTGGTGGATTGCACCATCACCTTTAGGTCACAGGCCTCTAATCCGCGCCCCAGCAAAAAAGCCATATGCATAAACTCGCCAGTACCGAGTACCAATACCGATTCATCGGGTTTGATCTTGACGGCTAAGCGCTTGGCTAAATCGATAGGAGTGGGGAGTTTGTTACTCAAACCCATTCGCCCAAATTTATCGCTCGCGCCGCGCTCGGCGTGCGCCTCAAACAATTGTGCTGTGGCAGGCGGGTGTTGGTATTCCTTAGGTGTAAATTCGTAGCTACCACTTAGGCTTGCGCCTAAGGTAGTTTTAATCCCAAAGCGCGCAGAGAGTTCTTCGTCAGAACTATTGCCCATAAAGTTGGTGATGACTGCCAAGTGCAAGTGTTCCAGCGCCGGGCTTAGGTTGCGGCATACATGGGTCAAATTCACAAAGGTATTGCCAGTGCTGGCTTCGTCATCTACCAAGACCAATGAGCGCGCCTTGGCAAAAATCTCGCGGAAGCTTTCATCCACCGGCATATGCAAAAACTGTTGCGGCGCGTGGCTGTGGGCTTCGACAAACTCAATCAGCGGCGCATTGGCAACGTGGTAGCGCGAGCTGTGTAAAAACAGCGCAGCGGAATCTGGCTTGGCAGTTTTATAAGCCTCAAACACGCCTTGCCCCAAACCTATGGCGGTTTCGGCCATGGCGATAAACACCACCGGCTCGGGCAAGTCGGCGGGAATGCGCGCGGCTAAATCTTCATGCATGGCGAGCATAGTACTGGGCGTTACTGGCCAGTGTTTGCCTAGCACCTTGCTCATAAACAGAAAGCCGCGTTTGGGGTTGGCACGTGCGGCAAAGCCGATTAAGTCATCCAGCGCGAAAGTACTTGTTTCTGCAACGAGCTGCATATGACCAGTAGGCAGTTCGACAGAGCGTGACTCTGTGCGACTTTCAGTCTTCTTCATCGTTTGGGCTGCAAGGCTCATTGCAAAATGACCGGCAGTGACATTTCCGTTACGCGAATGCCATTTTTGAGCGCGGGGATTTCTAATCCTTCGTAGCCGCGATCAAAACCGACCAGCATGAGGTAGGGCAGGTTAGCGCCCGCAAGGCAGGCCATGCCGATACCGCCAGACAT
>DAOORH010000417.1:0-3337 GCA_035389145.1 Cellvibrio sp. | reverse complement strand
TATTTGAGGTAAGCGTCGCGGATTTCTGCGCTCTTCATAGTGGTTCCATTCAAAATTAATGACTGCGAAATTAATGTGTACTTTTAGCGGCGGCTTGATGTTGTTCTTTTTCTTCAAGACTGATCTTACGTGCTTCGTTTTCCAGCATCACCGGAATGCCATCGCGAATTGGATAGGCCAAACCGCTCGCCCAGCAAATAAGCTCTTGCTGCTCTGGCAAATATTCCAGCGCCGCTTTGCTGACAGGGCACACCAAGATACTGAGTAATTTTTTGTCGATCATAAAATCAACTCTAAAGGTAGTGAAACTAGGGGCGGTATATTAACCGCTGAGCCTTGCTGTGTCTCTAGTTTAGGGGGCGACAAACTACTTATCCTGCTGATTTTGCATGGGATCTACTCATAACCGCTAATCTACCATCAACTGCGGGTCAACCCGCTCGCCAAACCAATTCATCGCCCAGTGCAAATGCGGGCCAGACGCTCTACCCGTTTGCCCGACCAACGCGATGTCTTGTCCCTGCTTAACCTTATCGCCTTCCTTCACCAACATTTTGCTGAGATGAATAAAGGTGGAGGACAACCCATGACCGTGATCGATAATAAGCGTGCCGCCGGATAAAAACATATCGGGATGAACCAAAGTGACTAACCCACTAGCGGGCGCTGTCACCATTGTGCCTACCGGCTTGGCGATATCGACCCCAAAATGCGGGGCTTTAGGCGTGCCGTTATAAACACGCTGGCTGCCGTAAACACCACTAATCGGCCCAATAACTGGCCACTGAAATTTTTGGGTGAAGAACGTTAACGGTAAGTCGGCTTTACGCGCCTTAGTTACCAAAGCAGCTTCACGGGCGATGCGTTCGTCTTGTTCTTTGTTAGGTTCCACCGTGGCTTGTGGTACACCTTCTACGTGCTGAATATTATAAGTACGCGCCTTGACTTCAAACTGATGGGTTTCAGTTTTGCCTTGCGTTGTTGTTATTATTTCTGCGATAGCGGGGGCATCGCGTCCCAAGCCTATAACAAATTTTCCGTCGTTGGTGAGCTGCAATTTTCGCTGCTTATACTCAACGCTGACACCCGCCGGAACTTGCCCAATAATGACTGCGCCTTGTTGCCATTCGCCAGTGATTTCCAGTGCAAAAGCCGTAGGTATTGCAAGCAGTGTAAAAACGCCGACCGAGGTAATACTGAAATACTTTTTCATGGTTTCAACTCAACAGCGAATGTGATTTTGGCAATCATCAGGCATAAAAAAACGGCAGACAAGCTGCCGTTTTTTTAGCAAACCCTACAATTAAACACGCAGGACTTTCATGGTGTTGGTGCCGCCCAGTACGGTGGTATCACCGTTAGACAAAATCACCAAATCGCCGTCAGCAACAATTTCTTTCTTCTTTAACAAGGCAATGGCGCGCGCGAAATCTTCTGCGCAAGGTACGCCACCTGCAGTATCAAATGCCACCGGATAAACACCGCGATAAAGCGCAACTTTACGCTGAGTGCTTACATGGCGAGAGAAAGCAAAAATCGGCAATTGCGAACCAACGCGTGACATCAAACGTGGCGTGCTGCCAGATTCGGTCAAGCAGATAATCGCTTTAACGCCATCCAAATGGTTAGCAGTAAACATCGCGGCTAAAGCAATTGACTCGTCGATAGAGTTAAAGGCTTCGTCCATACGGTATTTATCAAAACTTGCGGTTGGATGTTGCTCAGCGCCAAGGATGATACGCACCATGGCTTCTACCGTTTGCACAGGGTAGCTACCGGCTGCGGTTTCCGCAGACAGCATTACCGCATCGGTACCGTCCAACACGGCGTTAGCCACGTCGAATACTTCAGCACGGGTTGGCATTGGGCTGTTGATCATGGACTCCATCATTTGGGTCGCAGTGATCACCACTTTGTTCAAGGCACGTGAGCGCGCGATGATGCGCTTTTGTACGCCGATCAAAGCAGCATCGCCAATTTCAACACCCAAGTCGCCACGGGCAACCATTACAGCGTCAGAGGCGCGGATAATGTCATCCAAGGTTTCGTCATCAGCAACGGCTTCAGCACGTTCAATTTTAGACACCAAACCAGCACGACCACCCGCTTCAACCATTAAACGACGCGCAAGATTCATATCTTCGGCGCTGCGTGGGAAAGAAACGGCGAGGTAATCAACGTCGATTTCCGCTGCAGTTTTAATGTCAGCCATGTCTTTTTCAGTCAACGCCGGTGCAGTCAAACCGCCACCTTGACGGTTGATACCTTTGTTGTTCGACAAAGGACCACCAACAGTAGTGGTGGTGTAAATACGCTGACCTTCGATGCGATCAACTTTCAATACTACGCGGCCATCGTCCAACAACAGCATATCGCCAGGAACGCAATCGTTCGGCAATTCTTTGTAGTCGATACCGACTTGATCCTGATTGCCAGCATCGCGCTCAAGGGAGGCGTCAAGTACAAATTTGTCGCCCACATTGAGGTGAATTTTGCCATTGGCAAAACGCGCTACGCGAATTTTTGGGCCTTGCAAATCGCCCAATACCGCAACGTATTTGTTGTGCTTGGCAGCAATTTCACGAACCATTTCGGCGCGGCGCTTGTGATCTTCAGGAGAACCGTGCGAGAAGTTCAAACGCACTACGTTCACACCGGCAAGAATCAACTGTTCTAAAACTTCGGGCGATTCTGATGCTGGGCCTAAAGTACTAACGATCTTGGTACGTCTTAACATGATGATTTCTCTTTTATTATTTAGCTGACATCAATGCGAGTGTGTTATCCAACATGCGGTTAGAGAAGCCCCACTCGTTGTCATACCACGCCAATACTTTCACCCACTTGCCGTAGACTTTGGTTTGCAAAGAATCGTAGTTAGATGAGTGCGGGTTGTGGTTGAAGTCAATAGAAACCAAAGGTTCATCAACATAGGCCAATACGCCAGGCATATCATTTTCTGCCGCTTTTTTCATCGCCGCGTTAATAGACTCAACAGTCACGTCTTTCTCAACCAAAACGTTAAGGTCAACCAAGGATACGTTGATGGTTGGCACGCGAACAGAAATACCATCTAACTTGCCTTTCAATTCTGGCAACACCAAACCTACGGCTTTTGCAGCGCCGGTAGTGGTTGGGATCATCGATTGCGTGGCTGAACGAGCGCGGTAAATGTCTTTGTGGAATACGTCAGACAGTACTTGATCGTTAGTGTAAGAATGGATAGTAGTCATAGAACCTTGCACGATAGTGAAGTTATCGTTCAACACTTTGGCAATAGGAGCCAAGCAGTTGGTGGTGCAAGATGCGTTAGAAATAATGGTGTCAGTCGCTTTCA
>DAOORH010000416.1:0-3338 GCA_035389145.1 Cellvibrio sp. | reverse complement strand
CCAGAGTTTTGCCCCGCTGCATTTTCCAGTTCACCATTGCAAAATCGAGTGGGCGTGAATTCATAATTTGCATCGATTGTTGCAATAGTATCTGTAAAATTAATGTGCTCTGGATTGGCGTTTAGTGTTGTTAAAAAAGCGTCAAGCTGCATGATGTAATCCCAAATGAAAAGTGCGGCTATCAATAAGCCGCTAATAATGAAAAGTGGCGCTATTTTAGGTGCTGGCAGTAAAAGCTGCCACTAATGATTTTCACCTGCTATTAAGAATATCAAGTGGCTATTCGCTTTTGACTAGACTATGTTAATAAGTACATTTAGTGAGTATGAGTTCATGCCCGTGACAATTAAAAAACGCCCCATTTATATTCCCTTCGCAGGGCCTGCGTTACTCGAAGCACCATTATTAAACAAAGGCAGCGCATTTAGTGAGCGTGAGCG
The DNA here is from genome assembly GCA_035389145.1 of Cellvibrio sp. Taxonomy (GTDB): domain Bacteria; phylum Pseudomonadota; class Gammaproteobacteria; order Pseudomonadales; family Cellvibrionaceae; genus Cellvibrio. The sequence goes on along the minus strand of DAOORH010000416.1, from coordinate 2,898 downwards.
CCAGCAATTTAATTTGGAAGGTCTGCTACCTTATCGAATAGAGTCTATTGAAGAACAAAAGATACGCGCTTACATGCAGCTTAATGCGTTTCAAACTGACATAGACAAGCACATTTACTTGCGTCATATGCAAGACACCAATGAGACTTTGTATTTCCGTTTGGTTACGGATCATCTTGAAGAAATTATGCCGCTCATTTATACGCCAACTGTAGGTCAGGCCTGTCAGCAGTTTTCAAAAATTTATCGCCGTAAGCGCGGGTTGTTTATTTCTTACCCCGATCGTGATCGCATAGATGACATGCTTCAAAACGCTACCAAGCAAAATGTTAAAGTCATTGTTGTGACTGACGGTGAGCGCATTTTAGGCTTGGGCGATCAGGGAATTGGCGGTATGGGGATTCCCATCGGCAAGCTGGCGCTTTACACCGCGTGCGGCGGCATTAGCCCCGCTTATGTTATGCCGGTGACTTTGGATGTTGGCTGTAATAATCCCGCCATCATTAATGACCCTATGTATATGGGTTGGAAGCACCCGCGCATTACTGGCGATGAATACTATGCATTTGTCGATGCGTTCATCCAAGCCGTAAAAATGCGCTGGCCTAAAGCCCTGCTGCAGTTTGAAGATTTTGCGGGCGATCATGCGACGCCTCTATTGAATCGCTATAGAGATGAGCTGTGCTGCTTTAATGACGATATTCAGGGTACTGCAGCCGTAGCGATCGGCACACTTTTGGCGGCTTGTCTGGCCAAAGGTGAACGTTTACGTGATCAACGTATCGCCTTTGCGGGAGCAGGCTCCGCCGGTTGCGGCATTGCCGAGCAGCTTGTACGACAGATGATGATTGAGGGTTTAACTGAACAGGAAGCCCACGATCAGATCTTTCTGGTAAGCAAAGATGGACTGTTACAGACTAGCTCCCAAGGCTTATTTGATTTCCAAAAGCACCTCTGTGTGCCTGATGCAGTTGTTAATCGTTGGAAACTGACCCACGAACGTAGTGAAGGGGTTATCAATTTGCTGGATGTAGTGGTTAACGCCAAGCCGACAGTCCTGATCGGAGTATCTGGCCAATCCAGTTTATTCACAAAAACAATTGTTGAGGCTATGCAAGCTCATTGTGACAGACCGATTATTTTTCCGTTGTCCAACCCAACCTCGCAAGCCGAAGCGCAACCGGCAGACCTTTTACGCTGGACGGCTGGCAAAGCCTTAATTGCAACTGGAAGCCCATTTCCGGCCGTTGATATGGGTAGTCGGCATTTTGAAATTGCCCAGTGCAATAATAGTTACATATTTCCAGGGTTGGGATTAGGTGTAATTGCTGCGAAGGCTAAACGCATTACCGACAATATGATGACCGCCGCCAGCCGTGCCTTGGCCGATTCTTCGCCAACGCTAGTCGATCCCAATGGCCCCTTATTGCCGCCCTTGAGTGAGATTCGCTCGCTTAGTAAAACGATTGCTCTCGCAGTTTTCAAGCAGGCAATAGCGGATGGTGTTGCAATGCCAATCCCTGAAGCGATTATGCAGGAAAAAATTGACGCAGAATTTTGGGGGCCGGAATATCGCGAATACCGCCGGACTTCCTTTTAATCTTTATATCGTACAGGATCTTTATAGATGTCAGTTTTGGACGATGCAGCTGTTTCCCAATCCAATACCGCCCAAGAAGAGGTAGGTGAATTTAATGAGGTACGCGACTTCATTAATGAACTCTTGGCATCGTCAGCGTGCCCAGCCTACACCATGAATATGGAGCAGCTGGATGGCTATTTGCGCGCCATTGCCGCAGAACCCAAGCCTACAAATGCAAAACAGTGGATGCCCTTGGTCTTTGGCGGTGAAATTCCCCGCTTTATTAGTGGTTATTCAATAGATTCTATTACCAATGCACTAATATGCCTCTATAATTCACTCTGGGCGCAGGTTTTGAATCATACCTGCGAGCTAAAATTCCCTTGTGAGTACTCGCCCGATAAAAACGCTCGGTTAAAGTCTGAACAATGGGCCCGTGGATTTATGCAGGGCTACATATTTTGGCAGGATGTTTGGAGCCAATATTTAGATGAAAACCAGACGGGTTCGAATCTAGCTGTTATACTGCCATCATCGATTTATGATGAAATAGACGACATTTTGGCGGTCGTCAGCGCAGTTGCTGATGCCGACTATGCCCTGCAAACGGGGGGCTCGATTGACGAATTGATAGTAAAGTTTCATCAATTACCTCAAAAAGTCATTGAATATGGTCGAATCGCCCAAATGATCCGTAACAACGGCGTCGCTGAGATTTCGTGAGAGAGTCAAGGCTAGCCGGATGTGTTTATTCCTTGTATCGATGTGTAAAAAATAGAAGTGTTTAATGCAATACTTGTACTTTCAACTGTTACCTTATCGAGATGTTTAAAAAGGACTGCATGATGGATTTTTCTTCTGCGCAAAAATATCTATTGAGTAAAAACCAAGCGGTGCAAACTTTTCCGCAAGACCCGAACGTTGCTGTTTATAAGGTCTGCCATAAGATGTTTGCTACCCTGACATCCGGCGTTGCTTTTTCACGCATCAACTTGAAGTGCGATCCAGAGCTAGCGCTGGAATTACGTGCTCAATATGATGCCGTCCAGCCCGGTTATCAAATGAACAAGAAACACTGGAATACCGTAATTTTTGACGGCAGTATTTCTGACGAAGAAATTTACGAGATGATCGATCACTCATACGATCTGATCGTTAGTAATTTGTTAGATGCTGATCGTGAACGCTTGTTGAAAAATGCCTAATCCGCCATCGGATGAAGTTTTTGCTATTCAACAATCGGTGGATTTTGGTACCCGTCTAAAAACTATCCGCGAATATAATGGGTTATCCCAGAGGGAATTGGCAAAGCGGGC
>DAOORH010000415.1:0-3347 GCA_035389145.1 Cellvibrio sp. | reverse complement strand
CAGCAAAGCCCGCTGGATTATCAACACTACGTAGACAAGCAGCTAATGCCAGTGGCAGACAGTATTTTGCATTTTATGGAGCAAAATATGACCGAGTTAGTCGATACGCAGATGTCTTTATTTGCGCATTAATGGTTAGAATAGGCGCTTCAAATATAGGCATTTTGCAAACAAGCTCAAAAATCCTTAATTGCCGTTGAAATAAATCGTCATTGAAACAATAAGAGTCTTTGTAATGGAAGAAATTCTAGAATTATTGCGCGAACACAATGAGTCTGTACCTGTCCCTTTGGAATTGCCAGATGACGATCAACTTATCCAAATTGAAGAAGAGATACTGCTACCCATTCCGCGCGATATTAAAGAATTCTTGTTGGAAGCTAGCGATGTGGTTTATGGTTCGCTAGAACCCGTTACAGCTGCAGACCGCAATTCACATACCTATTTGGCTGAAGTAACTGCGGTTGCTTGGTCGCTTGGCGTTCCACATCATTTACTGCCGATTTGTGAAGATCGAGGCATGTACTATGTTGCAGACCCCGAAGGCGAAATTACCTTGTGGAAAGATGGTGAGTTAACAGAACAAACTTGGCCAACGATTTGGTATTGGGTTAGGGAAGTTTGGTTGGAGTCTTAATAGAACAAGCCGCAGTAGCGGCTTTTTCAATTGAGTTTCACCAAAAACATCTTCGGCCACTGCTTCCCCGTAATCCAAAACGATTTTTTATCTGCATCATAAGCTATGCCATTCAATACACTTTCTGCATCTTTAAGTTTTAAGTTTTTTGCGATTGCAGAAAAATTTATTACGCCGACAACATCGCCGGTAGCGGGATTAATTTTTATAACCCGGTTATCGTGCCAAATATTTGCCCAAATAAAACCTTCTGCGTATTCCAGTTCGTTGAGATTAATAATCGCTTCTTGCTGGTATTTTACGCTGATGGTTTTTTCAACACTAAAACTCTCTGCGTTGTGAAAAAATAATCTATTGCTGCCATCGCTGCGAATCAGGTGCTTGCCGTCGTTGGTTAAACCCCAGCCCTCGCCTTTGTAGTTTACATTCTTGATGAGTGAAAAGTTGTTTGCATCGTAAACAAATGCAGTGCCTTCTTGCCAGGTGAGGACATAGAGTTTGTTGTTGAGTAGTGTTAGGCCTTCAGCAAAATAGCGGTCTGGAATGCGTAGCTTTTGAGTGAAGGGCGCTGTCATTTTTGCCCATGTACCTTCTGGTTCTGTTATGGGGTAGGCGACAATTTGCGATTTAGCATAGAGGCCGCTACTTTCATAAAAGCTGCCATTTTTGACTTCAAGGCCTTGGGTGAACAAGCTAGTTTTGTGCGAGCGCTCGCTAATAATTTTGTAGCTAATTTGTGGCGCAGTGGAGAGTAATTCAGTTTGTGCGCAAGAGAGATTCGCAATCGTGGCTAGGCTAAGGCAGAATAGGCCAATAAAATATTTCAACATTGCGATGGGGTTTCCGTCGTGTCGGTGTTAGATAAGTGTTTAATGTAATTTCTGTAGGGTTAGTATCATGAAGCGTTTGCGTTCATTTGTCAGTATCACCTTACTCGGTGGTTTTATGGTCGTCTTGCCGGGTGCGATTTTGGTATTGTTTGCCGAATGGATTTTTGGTGTTGTTAGTCGTTTGATCAAGCCATTTAATGAATGGGTAAGCTCGTGGTCGCCGCTGACAAACTATATGGCAGATTTTACCGGCGTGGCTTTATTGTTGCTTGGTTGCTTTTTAATTGGCCTCTTAGTGAAAACCAATATTGGTCAATGGCTGCACGATTTAATCGACGATTTTTTGGGTAAGGTGTTACCAGGCTATCAAACCATTAATAAGCTGGTGTCACAGCTATTGGGTGGTGAAGGCAATACCTCGTTGCTAAAAGGCGAAGCCTGCCGTGCTTATATTATGGGGCGCAATGTTCCTACGTCAGTAACCGGAATTGTCACGGCGAAACACTCGAATGGCGATTTTACTGTTTATGTTCCCACTGCGCCGTTTTTAACCTCAGGCATGGTTTACCACTTAGGGGCAGAGAGTGTTGAGTTGTTGCCGCATATGACGGTGGAAGCGGTGATGCGCACTATTATTGCTTGCGGTAGCGGATCACAAGTACTTGGCGATAAATTGGTACAAGAAGACTAACAATTTTGTACTAGGTTCACTATAAAAAAGGCCGCCTGTGTATTTGCACGGGCGGCCTTTCTTATGCGTAGGTATTTATGAGTGACGATTTATTTTTTAGTAGTTTTGGGCTTTGTTGCTTTCTTGGCAGCCTCATCGGTTGCCGCTGATTTTACTTTTGTAGGTTTGCTGGCACGGTTGGCGATCAGTGATACATCCACTGACGGCAGTTTTACATCCTCACCGCGTTCGCGGCTTTCTACATAATTAATTGCATCAGTAACCGCATGAACAACCTTATTGCGAATTTCTTGAATATCCTGCGGTGACATAAAAAAAGTCATATCCACATCGTGGCGAATATAGCGAGGAGGCATGCGGTTGAGTGCTACGCAGGCGACATCGGCCAGAAAATCTCTATCGCCTTCTTGCACGCGGGTACTCTGCTCAAAAATCTCCTCCAGAACTAAACGCTCGTAATAGTTGTGGATGAAATCTATTTCATCATATGCATCAAGGCTGTAATTGCGGGAGTTGGTCAGCATGGTCATCTCTCTTATTCATGGGCAATAGCAGGGGAAATCACTAATGGGAATGGTCTTGAAGAGTATAGACGGGCTTTTGCGTTTGAGTAGGCGTGGCTGAAATCAGTATCTTTGCTTAGGCATTAGCGCTTATTGCGGGTTAAATCGCGAATGATAAAGCGCGCCGGATTAAGTGCATTGGCGAGGTCGCGGGGCACCGGGGCGTGCTCGTCATTGATCTGAGCCGCCAAAAGCTCGGCGCAAAGTGGTGTGTATGCCAAACCGCGTGCACCGTGGCCAATGTTAATGTAAAGCCCACGCCAATAGCTGCCGCTGGTGGTAATCCCAGCGCGGGCATTTTTGCGCAGTGGTGCGAAATCTTCGACTAGCTTATCAACCAATGGCAAAGGGCCTACGCAGGGCAGGTAGTCGGGCAGCGAGCAGCGAAAGGCGACGCGGCCTTCTAAACTTTCTGCATTTGCATCCACTTCGAACGCGGGTAGATGTTCGCGCAGATTGTCCAAGTTGGTTTGGTGATCGCTGGTTCGCGTTGCGGTTTCGGTATCTTTTAAGTTGAAAGTTGCACCGGTACAGAAAGCGCCAGCTTGCGCGGGGCTAATGTAGCCTTCGGCACAGACAACAGTTTTAAGTGCAGCAGCGGTAGCTTCTTGAGGGATGTAAGAGAC
>DAOORH010000414.1:0-3357 GCA_035389145.1 Cellvibrio sp. | reverse complement strand
ATTTGCGGCGCGCAGGCGTGTTAAAAAATAAATCGCGCACCTCAACGGTAGTGCCGCGCGGGTGTGGCGCGGGCGAAACTTCTGTTTCCATATCGCGGCCTTCGGCGACCACTTGCCAGCCCGCGCTATCGTCATTGGTGCTACTCAATAATGTTAATCGCGCAACTGAACTGATAGATGCCAATGCCTCGCCGCGAAAACCTAAAGTCGCAACGGCTTCAAGATCATCTAACTCATAAATTTTGCTGGTGGCATGGCGGCTCAATGCAAGCGGTAAATCATCTTTGTCGATGCCGTCGCCGTTATCGCGCACGCGCATTAATTTTATACCGCCATCTTCCACGTCAATTTCTAACCGCGTTGAACCCGCATCTAAAGAATTTTCTAATAACTCTTTAATCACTGACGACGGGCGTTCAACCACTTCACCGGCGGCGATTTGGTTTGCTAAACGAGGGCTGAGTAATTTAATGCGTTTCATACTATTTAGTTGGTTCGCTGGCTGTTGCGCTGGGATTTTAAAGTTGCGCTGGGATTTTTAGGGTTTGGCCAAGCATTACATTATCGGTTTTCATATTATTGGCGGCTTTAATACTGCGCGTACTTACGCCATATTTTAGCGCAATGCCCGTGAGCGTATCGCCGCGCACCACCAGATGTTTACGTACGGAATTTTTGTTACTGGCTGGCTTTGTTTTTACAGACGCAGCTTTTCGAGCACTGTTTTTATCCGTCACTTTTTTAATGCCGCCGGATTTTGCCGTCACATCAGCGCGAGAATTATCGGGCGAGCAACAAGCAACTGGCAATTGCACGTGCGCAATAGGATGCTGCGCAAAATATTGGCGTACACCTTTAAAAATAGCCTGCGCCATGCGCTCGCGATATTCCGGCGTGGCTAATTTTCTAGCCTCGCCTGCGTTGGAAATAAAACCTGTCTCAACCAAAATAGAGGGTACATCTGGCGATTTCAAAACAATAAAGCCCGCCTGTTCAACATGCTTTGCATGCAGCGGTGCTATAGCTGAAATCGCATTTAACACTTTGCTGCCCACTTGCAAGCTTGAATTCACGGTTGCCGTCATGGAGAGATCAACCAAAACGCCTGCAAGTTGCGGGTCTTTATCTTCTAAACTTACGCCACCTACGCGCCCAATTAAATCCGAATCGTTTTCACGCTGCGCCAAGAAACGCGCCATCTCACTGGTTGCGCCTTTGCGCGACAACGCAAATACAGAGGCACCATAAGCACTGGGGTTCGTAAAGGAATCTGCATGTACCGAAATAAATAAATCCGCTTTCATATCGCGCGCAAAATCGCGGCGCTTTTGTAATTCAATAAAATAATCACCAGTGCGAGTCAGGCGTGCACTGTAACCAGGTTGCGCGTTAATAATGCGAACCAACTCTCTGGCTATCGATAAGGTGACATCTTTCTCGCGCATATTTTTAGGACCAAGCGCGCCCGAGTCTGCTCCGCCGTGACCCGCATCCACCGCAATTAAAATGGGGCGGCTATTGGACGCGTTCGCAGGCGGTGGAGTATTTATCGCAGGCTCTGGTTCGGCTTGAGCACTTGGCGCGGCATCGCCCATTAGCGCTTCTATATTTGCTGACTCGCTAATGCTGGCCGCTGTTGTTTTTACGCTGGTTTTATTACTCGCAGCAACACTATTTGTTGCGCCATTAGTGCTGACCGGCGAATTAGGCGCATCGTGTAAATCAATCACTAAGCGGTCATCGCTATCATCGCGTTTTTTGAGCAGAAAACTTTTGGGCGATACGCTGCTTTTTAAATCGAAAACCAAACGTATATCGGTATCGTTCACTACTGATGGCCGCACAATTTCGATAGGCGTAAACGCAAGCGGGAGTTTGGCTACCGAGGCTTTTAATTCGCTATCGACGACATCCAAAATAATGCGCGTAGGGTTATTGGCCAGCACCAGGTTGTAGCGCACGGGGGCATCTAAATCCAACACAATGCGGGTGTAACCTTCTGCGCGCCAAACACGCACATTTTTTACAGTGGCGGCCTGCGCCAACTCCACACAGCAAAAGGCCAAAACGCACAGGGTCAGGCGCAAAGCGTTGATAAATAACGAAGGAGTAAATCTCGAAAACACCCAGAAACCTATTGTTATGCCAGTCGATAAATCAAGTTAAACACGGCTGCAGCAGGCGGCAACCAAACACGCACTCTACCCTAGCAGCTGGGCCTGAACCAGCAAAATTGCCAACAGATTCTCCTTTCTAGTGCATGGTTTCCCCTAACCACTGCCAAGTAACTAGCGATGGTTTAAGCTCAACCCATCGACTCACGCTATCCGCTTGATTGCCTGGAATCTCCTATGCTCAAACTCAGCCTAATTCACTTTACGCGCACCGCCCTAATCACCGGATTAATAGCGGCGCAGCCAGCCTTAGGGATTGACTACGGCGTCTTTGACGCCCGCGCGCTGGCTATGGGTGGAACCACCTTAGCCGTGGGCGATACCGCACAAGCGCAGTATTACAACCCGGCGCTTCTTGCATTTCACTCTGGCGATGAAGATAAAACCCGCGATGGCCGCACCTACTTCCCCACTCTAGTGGTGCAAGCGACAGATACCGTAGATGCAGCACTGGATGCGGTAGATAAGGAGCTAGACGCCAAACTCAGTAATGCGATTAATACCTATAACGGCACACAATCTAGTGCCAATGCGGCAGGCATAGCCACCAGTTCCACAGATTTGCGCGAGGTGCTGGATAAAATCGCCAACAAAGATGTCGCCATCAACAGCTTTTTTGGACTTTCCGTCAGCGAGCCCAGCGAACGCGAGGGCGGCGCCTTCTACATAGGCGCGCGAGTAATTGGTGCGGGAACGTCTAGCATCACTGGGGCAGATTTGAATCTGTTAGATGACTACATAGCAGCCGCTGAGGCACTAGCTGCTGGCGCAACTCAACAGGCCGTGGCCGCCCAGTATCCACACCTAGTGAATGCCAATGGCAGCTTGCGAGATCTGACCCCAACCCTTAGCTCATCGGCAGATGTGAGCGCCTTGGCGATTAGCGAATGGGGTATGGCCGCCGCCAAAGAAATTAGCGTTTGGGGGCAAGCGATCTCCTTCGGAATTACCCCAAAACTCATGCGGGTAGACGCCTATCGCGATCAAGCAAACTTTAATAACGTCAGCTCAAACACCGTTAATGCCCAGTTAAACGAGTTCGAAGACACCAAAAGTACACATATCACCTTCAATGCAGATTTCGGGATTGCCGCCATTATCGCCAAGCACTACCGCGTGGGTATAGCAATCAAAGACACTTTCGCCAAAGACTTTACCACCCATCAAGCAGATGACCCTGTAA
>DAOORH010000413.1:0-3368 GCA_035389145.1 Cellvibrio sp. | reverse complement strand
TGTGCATCTTTAGGGAAATGGGCAGGCACCCAGTCCAAAATAATGCCTATGCCGTTTTGGTGCAGGTGATTCACAAAGTAGCGAAATTCGTCCGGTGAACCAAAACGGCTCGTAGGTGCATAGTACCCTGTGGTCTGATAACCCCATGAATCATCCAGCGGATGCTCAGTAACGGGCAGAATCTCAATATGAGTAAAGCCCATATATTTCAAGTAATCGGCTAGTTGATGTGCCAAATCACGATAGTTGAGGAAACTATTAGCGTCACCGCGACGCCAAGACCCCAAATGAACTTCATAAATAGACAGCGGCGAATGCTGCCAATCCCAAGCTGCGCGAGTCTTCATCCACGCGCTGTCGTCCCATTTGTACTCAGAGGGCGCAGCCACTATGGATGACGTTTTAGGGCGTTGCTCAAAGGCTTGACCGTAAGGATCTGTCTTCAAAAAGACTTGATGGGTATTGCGATTGCGAATTTCATACTTGTAGTTTGTGCCAGCCTTTACACCGGGAATAAACACTTCCCACAAGCCGCTGCCACCGCGTACGCGCATAGGGTGATGGCGACCATCCCAATCGTTAAAATCACCCACGATACTGATGCGTTCTGCACTCGGTGCCCATGTTGCAAATAAAACACCTTCTATACCATCCACTGTCTTGGGGTGTGCACCAAGCACTTGATATATATCCCAATGTTGCCCCTCACCGAACAGGTGCATGTCCAATTCGCCCAATTGTGGTGCAAAACTGTAGGGGTCAAATTCGGTATGAACTTGGTTGTGGCGATCAGTCCACTCAATTTGATAATGGCCGAGAACCTGTTTAGCCAAGCCATGCCATTCAAAAAAATCAGTTCCCTCAATGCGCTCTATCGCTATGCGTTGATCATTTATGAGAAGTGCTGCATTGCTCGCGCCGGGTAAAAACACCCTGATACAGGTATCTGCAGTAGCCGTTGGGAGGGGCAGAGGATGCCTCCCTAGTACCTCAAAAGGGTCATGGTGAGTGGCTGCAATAATACGGAGTAATTCACTGGGTAAACCTTGTGCTGGCTTGGCACTGAGCATGAAAAATATCCTGTTTTTTAGGGGATTTAACGCCACTATTTATCGACGTTATTTCTAGTTTTTATCAATGCCATTGAACGATGGCGTTTAAGTTTGTAAGTGTGCGCTTTATAGTCAAATTTACTCGATGAGTGAATCTAGCGATTACATAAAATCGTCATACCCTAGCGTTAGAGTAATGCAATCCTATTACACAAAGTAGATTAAAAAATAATGTCACACAAACTAAATAATTGCAGATTCGATGCCACTATTGAGTCTACACTTGTATAGCTTTCGTAAGGCAAACTAAATTTTGCTTTCTACACTCAATTTATAAACGGATTTTTTCTCTTGGCATTGATATTGCTCAATGTAACAAAAGAGAAATCAATTTATTGTCGAATCCCAATCCTGAAATAAGAAGAAAGGAGTTTTAATGAGTACTAACCAGACCTCTGGTCGCTTTGTCAGTCGATTAACGCAAAAAACCTTGGCCGTTATTCTTGCAGGGGGACGCGGCTCTCGCCTCCATCAATTGACGAATTGGCGCGCAAAACCCGCTGTACATTTTGGCGGAAAATTTCGCATTATCGATTTCCCTTTATCTAATTGCGTTAATTCGGGCATTCGTCGTATCAGCGTATTAACCCAGTACAAATCTCACTCACTTGATCGTCACATTCAACGCGGTTGGGGTTTCTTAGGTGGTGAGTTGGGCGAGTTCGTAGAATTGCTACCTGCGCAACAACGCTTGGACGAGTCTTGGTATGTAGGCACGGCCGATGCCGTATTGCAAAACCTCGATATTATTCGTCGCCACAACCCTGAATATGTTTTGATTTTGGCCGGTGACCATATTTATAAAATGGACTACGGCACCATGATTGCTGCTCACGTTGAACGCGGCGCAGATATCACTGTAGGTTGTATTGAAGTTCCACTCGATATCGCAAGCTCATTTGGTGTGATGGATATCGACAAAGATAACCGCATTGTGAAATTTACCGAGAAGCCAAAAAATCCAGAACCTATGCCGGGTAAAACCGATAAGGCCTTGGCCTCAATGGGCATCTACGTATTCAGCACCAAAGTCTTATTCAGTGAATTATTGAAGGATCAAAAAAATCCTGATTCCGAACACGACTTCGGGAAAAATATTATTCCAGAGATGATTAAATCCCATCGCGTAAGCGCATTTCCATTCCGCGATCCGATTAGTGGAGGTGATGGTTACTGGCGCGATGTAGGAACTGTTGATGCACTGTGGGAAGCCAACCTCGAATTAACAGCCGTTATCCCTGAATTGGATTTGTACGATGCCGAGTGGCCAATTTGGACTCACCAAGAACAAGTCGCTCCCGCAAAATTTGTATTCGATGATGAAGGCCGCCGTGGTTACGCCGTTGATTCATTAATTGCTGGTGGTTGTATTGTGTCTGGTTCAGTGGTTAAACATTCTTTGTTGTTCCCGCGCGTTCGCGTTCACTCTTATTGTGATATTGAAGACTCAGTACTTTTCCCCAGTGTTGAGGTAGGGCGCAATTGCAAAATTCGCAAAGCACTTATTGATCGCCGCTGCAAAATTCCTGAAGGCACTATCATTGGCTACGATGAAGAAGAAGATCGCAAACGTTTCTTTGTATCACCTAAGGGCGTGATTTTAGTAACGCCTGAAATGTTGAATGAGGATAACCCGCATGCCTTTTAACGGCAAAATGAAGGTCGTATTTCTCTGGCATATGCATCAGCCAGACTATCGCAACATAATGACAGGGGAATATTATTTCCCCTGGACTTATCTTCATGCACTAAAGGATTACGTGGATATGGTTGCGCATTTGGAAGCGCAACCCAAAGCGCGCGCAGTGTTTAACTTCGCGCCCATTTTATTAGAACAGTTGGATGATTATGCACAGCAAATCGCAAACTATTTTACTCGCCAAGAAAAAATAAAAGACGCCGTACTCTGGTCACTGGTAGATACAAATTTACCGGTGGCGGGAACACCAGAATTTATTATGCTTGCTAAGAAATATTTGCGCGCAAATCGCCAGCGTATGATTGAGCGTTTCCCCATCTACCGTGAGTTAGCGGATATTGCGGATGCCTTAGATGAAGAGTCGCCAATTGCAAAATACCTCAATGAACAATTCTTAATTGATTTGGGCTTTTGGTATCACCTGAGCTGGCTTTCTGAAACTTTGCGCCGCAGTGATTACCGTGTGCAAGCATGGCAAAATAAAGGCCGAGGTTTTAGTCTTCAAGATCGTTTGGATTTAGTGAAATTAATTGGCGAAGAAATCGCGTCAATTGGCC
>DAOORH010000412.1:0-3390 GCA_035389145.1 Cellvibrio sp. | reverse complement strand
TTTTGTGTGGGTTGCGCTGCGCGATGCCGAGCCAGCAGAGTTGGCGCAAATGCAACACGAGTTCGGTTTGCATGAATTAGCAGTTGAAGATGCGCGAGTAGGGCACCAACGGCCAAAAATTGAAGAGTACGGTGATTCGCTGTTTGCCGTTATGCACGCGCTAGAAATGCGCGATGGCGAACTTTGTGTGGGAGAGGTGGATGTGTTTGTGGGCGCAAATTATGTGCTTTCAACGCGCAACCGTAGCCAACAAGGTTTTCTGGGGGTGCGCGCACGCTGCGAACATGAACCGCATCATTTAATGCAGGGCTCTGCGTTTGTTTTGTACGCGCTTATGGATGCAGTGGTTGATCGCTATTTCCCAGTGGTCGATGCCTTGGAGTCAGAACTGGAAGAGATTGAAGAACAAATTTTTACCAAGGGTTCGCAGCGCGAGAATATCCAAAAGCTGTATCAGCTAAAACGTAAAGTGGTTACGCTCAAGCACGCCGTCGCACCTTTGTTGGAAGCGGTTGGCAAATTGGATGGCGGCCGTGTACCGCCGATAGTCGCAAATACCAAAGATTATTTTCGCGATGTACATGATCATCTTTATCGCATCAACACCTCGGTGGATTCTATTCGCGACACCATAGGCACGGCGATTCAAGTGAATTTATCCATGGTGACAATTGATGAAGGCGAAGTGAATAAACGGCTCGCGGCTTGGGCTGCTATTTTCGGTGTAGCTACTGCGTTTGTCGGCGTATGGGGTATGAATTTTGAAATGATGCCTGAACTAAAATGGAAATACGGATATCCCGTTGCCTTGGTGGTTGTTACCACGGTTTGTTCCTATCTTTACTATAGGTTCAAAAAATCCGGCTGGCTTTAAATAACTAGCAGGTATTGCGATCAGTTTTTATGTTGCAATCTACTGCGAACAAACTGCCACAACGAAAAGCCATACTGAACAGACTTAAAGGTTTTTATACCAATTGCCGTAAAGGCAAACTTTTTAAGGATATGCAGCGTTGTTGGTTGGGTAAGTAAACGCATAATAGTGCTGCGAGGGAAATGATTATCGATTTGCTTATCGCTAAATTTATGAACAAGTAAACGGCGATTTAATTGCAGTTTTAGCCGTAAATCTAAGCGCTGCTCAGCAAGGGATTTCTCTAGCGTACTTGGCGCTTCTAATTGAATGATATCCTTCATAAAGCTCTCTTAATAAGCGCTATATCTGCCGCAATTTCTGCGCGTGTGCCTGCAAAACTATCGCTGCCCTTTTGGGCGAGTGCATAGAGCTTAAAACCTGCCCACAACAATGCTAAAAAGTAACAAAAAATTAGCGCCACAAATACGGGGGTGCGATATTGCGTATCCCAACTGAGCGTTAATACGAACGCGCCAACAAAAAATAATAAACACAAAAAACACGCAAAGCCCATGAGCGTAAAAATCAGCATGCTGGATAAGCGCTGCTTTTCTTCTTCCCATTCTACCTGCGCTAATTGCGCGTGTAGCGTCGCTTGCGCGAAGAGCGCACTGCTAGCAGAACGCACTACCGATAACACTTGCAGTGGGTTTATGGAGCTAGCATCCTTGCTAGCATTCATGCCGGTTACAAGATCCATAATTAGCTTCCACATAGGCTTAGCCGCGGCGTGATGCTAAAAAGCCAACCAGCAAGCCTACTGCTGCACCTGCACCAATCGCAATCCAAGGTTGTTCATGTACATAGTTATTGGTAATCACCGCGCTTTTGCGCGCTTTGCTACCAATGCTCTCGCCAATGTCATCAAATGAATGTTTGATTGAATCAATACGGTCATTCAATTTGCTTTTTGCTTGTACTAAATCTTCGCCAGTCATAGAAGTTGCCTCAGTAATTAATTGTTCAATATCCGCCAAGAAATTTTTAAATTCCGATGAAATAGCAGATGCTTTGTTGTGTGCTGACGCGCTCAAGCCATTAGCTTGACCATCAAGGTTGGAGAGTTTGCTGTTTTGCATAATAAAGTCCTGTTTTTTGAGGTGAGTATTACATCGGTCTTGCCTTAGATGAGAATCTTCTGGCAACCGATAGCCGATCCGAGTTAAAAGAATGTGCCTTCCCATTGTCAATATCTGTGCGGCAGCACACACAGAAAAGAATAATCGGCTCTTGAATAGGCCGGTTAAAATAAATGGCAATTACTAATCCATCGCTTCAGTTCTTTTAATTATTATAGATATAAATAAAAGCTTTACGCCCGTGGGCGAATACTGACTCGCATGAGCGCGAAAAGCTGTCGTGTTGGTATATAGACCCACGGAAATAATTAAAGTTGCCTTGGTACGCTGCCGCACAGAAGCTTTTGCGTGAGTTCTCCAGAATAACTCCTGTAAACACGGTTAGGGATTTCTGAAAAACATTAAATCGTGAAGTGGTTTTTCAACAGTACCTAAAAAACAATGACAAGAGGAACGCAATCATGACTCGGAATTCAAAACACGTAAGTCCCGCGACAACATTTAGAAACTCCACGGTGTGCTCATTAACGGCTGCTGCATGTGCCTGCCTGTTCTTGGCTGCATGTTCATCTACGCCACCGCCCACACAACAAATTACGGCTGCTGAAGTTGCCATCGGCCATGCTGAGCAAGCGCGAGTAGCGGATTACGCCTCGCCTGAATTAGTTGCTGCGCGTGACAAATTGACTGCTGCTCGCGCTGCAGTAGTGAAAGAAGATATGAAAACCGCAAAACGTTTAGCTGAGCAAGCAACCTTAGAAGCTGATCTAGCAACCGCTAAACTCAATGCTGCAAAAGCAAAAACAGTGAATGACGAAATGCTGAAAAGTACATCGGTTATCAAGCAAGAAATGCAACGCAACCCAGGAGTTAAATAATGAATACTATAAATAAAACGACCCAAAAGTTCGCGATGCTAGCGCTGAGCGCATTTCTATTAAGTGCTTGTTCAAGTACACCCAAAACGCCGTCAGAAGTCACTGAAGTACGCAATAAATTGATGCGTTTACAAGCTGACCCACAATTGGCAAGCCGCGCGCCTGTTGCGATTAAAGACGCTGAAGCCGCTGTACGAGAAGCTGAGACTGTTCCGAAAGATAAAACTTTGGCACATCACTTAGTGTGGGTTGCCGATCATAAAATTGATATTGCCGCTGCACGGGCACAAACACGTTTGTTAGAGGATGAACGTAAAGGTTTAAGTGAAGCGCGTGAAACTGCACGTTTGGATTCGCGCACACTTGAAGCGGATATTGCACGTGGTGATGCAAATGCAGCGCGTGATGAAGCCGACCGCGCGAAACTGGATGCAGATTTAGCACGCCAACAAGCAGATGACTTAGCGCGTCAAATTGCTGAGCTCAATGCAAAAGCAACTGATCGTGGTTTGGTGGT
>DAOORH010000411.1:0-3413 GCA_035389145.1 Cellvibrio sp. | reverse complement strand
TTCACATTGGCGTAAAAACCATATTCATTAGGCGCGAGCTGGCTCCACGTAGTTTTGGGTTGACGCTCAGTGAACTCAATTTTTACGATGGATTTAATACTTTTAAAACCGTATTTCCAGGGCACAACCAAACGCAGCGGCGCACCGTTTTGATTAGGTAAAGTTTTGCCATACAAACCTACCGCCAAGAGGGTAAGCGGATTCATGGCTTCATCTATGCGTAAAGCCTCACGATAAGGCCAATCAATAGTGCTTAGCGCACTCGCCTGCGCCGGAAATTGTTTTGAATCTTTTAAGGTCACAAACGAAACATATTTTGCATTGCTGTTAGGTTCAAAGCGCTTAAGTAAACTCGCCAATGAAAAACCCACCCAAGGAATCACCATAGACCAAGCTTCAACACAGCGTAAGCGATAAACACGCTCCTCTAAATCTATACCCTTTAGCAAATCTTCCAAGTTGTACTTACCCGGTTTAGCAACCTGCCCTGCAATTTCAACTTGCCAAGGGTGCGGCTGAAATTTTTGCGATTTTTTTGCGGGGTCCGTTTTATCGTAACCAAACTCATAAAAATTATTATGCCCACTCACATGCTCAAAAGGTGTAAGTGCTTCGCTTAGCTTTTGCGAATCTGCTTTTGCCCGTGCAATTTGAGTATTTAGCCATTCAGGTCCGTTATTAACGGCCTCAGCCGCAACATAACTTGGGTCTGCCAATAAGTTTTGTGAGCTGAGTGCCGCAGCGCCTAAAACACCGGTTGCAATGGTGCCGCGCATAAAATCGCGGCGCGCCAAATAAATGGATTCGGGGGTAATTTCAGATGGGGCTATATCACTTGGCTTTTTAATTAGCATAACGACCTCTTATGGTGAGGATCTAAAGGATGAATTTGTTAATGCTTAGAGAGGTGAAACTGGGATTTGTTACACGCGTTTACAAATATTAATGATATGAACTAATTGGTGTTAGAAAGATGGTGGGTATCGCCTAGGCTCCACCCACCCTACTCACAATTCTTATTAATGTGTAATCAACCAGCACTGATGTATTTTAGGGTTGCGTTTAAAATCTTCATCAACTGTTTGCGCGCTTATGTCTTTAATGGTGTAAGCACTAAGGGCTTCAGCATCTAACTTAAAGGTGCGCAAATTATTAGAAAAAATCAATGTGCCGTCTTCGGATAACACACGCATGGCATTGTGAATCATATCCACATGATCGCGCTGTACATCCAATACATCTTCCATACGTTTGGAGTTAGAGAAGCTGGGAGGATCAAGCAAGATCAAATCAAATTGCTGTTCGTTTTCATCCAACCACTTTAAGCAATCTGCTTGCTCTAAACGGTTTTTCGATTCACTCAAACCATTTAATGCGTAATTTTTACGTGCCCAATTTAAATAAGTGTTGGACATATCCACACTCACGGTATAACGAGCGCCGCCCATAGCAGCATGTACGCTTGCCGTGGCGGTATAGCAAAACAAATTTAAAAAGCGCGTGTCTTTCGCCATAGACGCAATAAGTTTTCGCACAGGGCGATGATCCAAAAACAGACCCGTATCCAAATATTGCCACATATTAATATGTAACTTGCCTGCGCCTTCTTGCACACTGAACATATCGCCTGTAGGCAGCTCTGTCAGCTTTTCATATTGCTGGGTACCTTTATTACGACGACGCTGCTTGTAACTAATGCGATCTGCGGGAATATCTAACGCAAATGGTACAGCCAGCTCAATCTCAGCAAAGCGCTGTGCTGCGCGATCCTCATCCACAGATTTTGGCGCTGCATATTCTTGTACGTTCGCATACCATTGCTCGGGTTTACCCGGCTGAGTTTGGCCACAGTAAACATCAATCGCTGCAGAATATTCGGGCATGTCTGCATCATACAAACGGTAGGCGTTGATCTCGTTTTTACGCGCCCATTTTTCTAGCTGCTTGAGGTTTTTATGTAGGCGATTAACGAGCATTTGTGCGCCGTTTGAAAGTGCTGCGGCTTGCTCTTGGCGATTGGTTTCGCGTACACGCTCTTCTGCAGCCACACGTTTTTCATCATCGCGACTAAAGCGATCATCCTGTTCAACACGGCTTTGCACAAAAGCTTCACTGGCGATAGTGAACATCAATAATTCGCTGGCAATGGTACCGTTAAATAATTTGTATTTTTTATCGGCACGCAAACCCATTTGTTTGCCAAGCTCAGGGTTGCCGGTAAACACACCGGCGCGCCAACTTTGGAATTCTGTGCGCAAGCGCTCACCCAAATGCGCGTATAACATTTTGAGGGATTCAACTTCGCCCAAGCGCTCACCGTAAGGTGGGTTGCTAAGCACTAAACCAGCTTTTATATCGGTGTGCGTAGGCTTTTTAAATTCGGCGAGTTCTTTGCGGCTAACGCGCAACCAGTGATCCAATTCTGCCGTGACAATATTTTCTTCCGCAGCGCGAATAACCTTAAGGTCGGCATCATAGCCGCGAATTTCCGGCAGCTCTTTTTCTAAACCAATGCGGCGACGCTCATGAGCTTCATCGCGCAATGCTTGCCACAATGCGTTGTCGTGCTTCAACCAACGTTCAAATCCAAAACTAACGCGCATTAAACCCGGCGCTATATCGGCGGCAATCAAAGCCGCTTCAATAAGAATAGTGCCCGAACCACACATGGGGTCGAGGAGTGCACCACCTCCAGCGGCGATTTCTGGCCAACCTGCACGAATCAAAATCCCCGCAGCAAGGTTTTCTTTCATGGGCGCACTGCCCTGCTTTAAGCGGTAACCGCGACGGTGCAAGCTATCGCCAGATAAATCCAGACTGATCACAACTTTGTCGCGACTAAGGCGTGCATTCACGCGCAAATCTGGGAACTGCTTGGCAACCGATGGACGCTCGCCACTAGCATCGCGCAGGCAATCCACTATGGCGTCTTTCACTTTTACCGCGCCGAACTGGGTGTTACGAATCGCATCGCTACTGCCCACAAAATCGACCAGCAAGGTGCCGTCAGGCTTTAGGTGATCTTGCCAGGGAATATCGCGCACGCCGTCGTAAAGGTCTTCTTGGCTGTTTACATCGAAGCTTGCGAGGGGCAACAAAATTTTGTTGGCTAGCCGCGACCAGAGGCAAACGCGGTAAGCGGTTTCGATGCTACCACTAAAATACACACCTGCTACGGTTTCACGCAGCTCGGTAGCACCTAATTGAGTGAGTTCAGAAAATAAAAGACCTTCAAGGCTTTTAGGGCACGTCGCGAAAAATTGAAATTGAGTCATTGATAACGCCAGTTTAATAACCTTTATAGGTAATTTAAGCCAAATTGGCTAAAGTTTGTACGTACGCTTACTTGGATTAGATTGTCAAACCTGATTGCTAGAGCTTTAAGTGCTATGCAAGGGCTTATCTAGAAGAAT
>DAOORH010000410.1:0-3414 GCA_035389145.1 Cellvibrio sp. | reverse complement strand
TACGTGGAAAAACGAATGGCCACATATTCTCGACAAAGGCCAAGCTGTTCCTTATAGACTTCCTGCACCGCGCACCCCTATAAAAACGACAGGCGCCGAACCAACTACAGGAAATTTTGAATGGCAATATAACTTTAGCAGCACCCATCTGTTACCCCACTGGAATACGCTCGGCACTGTGGAGAGCAATTGGTATCAATTAAATCCCGAGCATAAATCCCTACGCATACAAGCGTCCACTAATCGCTTATCCGGTTTGGCCCAGCCCGCATTTATTGGTCGTCGTCAGCAACATATGCATTTCACTGCGAAAACTGAATTGCAATTACCCACTGCCGAAAAAATCTCTGCGGGTATAGCCGCCTTTCAAAGCGAAGGGGCGCATTATTATTTTGGTGTTCAGCGCACAGGTAAAAGCTACCAAGTGTTTATAGAGCAAACCAATAAATCTGCGCCAAAAATTATTGCGTCTATTAGCATCCCAAAAGCCACCTTAGGTAAAAACATCACCCTCGGTATTACCGGTAATGCTGGGAAAATAAGTTTCTCTTATTACAATAAATCAGGAGAACCTGTGACTATACTCAAAGACGCTGACGCAACCCTGCTAAGCACCGAAGTCGCTGGTGGTTTTGTGGGTACTTATCTCGGGATGCACGCACGCACAGAATAACTCTGTGCGCATACTGCCAGTTCAAAAAAACGCTCATAACGAGCGCGTGTAAATACAGGGTAAATTCATGAATACACATAAACATTTGTGCGGGCAACTTCTGCTCTGCGCGCTGCTTTTATCCGCCAGCTCATTGTGCATGGCACTCGGCGAAAAATCTTACCTTATCCCCAAAGCTAAATCTGGCGACTTAACCTTGGTCGATTCCGCCAACACAGCAACGCTCTATGTCGATGTAAAAGATCATGCAGGCGTACAGCGCGCGGTAAAAAACCTACAGCGCGACATTGAAAAAGTTACAGCTAAAAAACCGGCAATCAGCAACGATGATACAAACCTGCAAAACCAAGCCGTGATTATCGGCACCATCGGTCAAAGCCAATTAATTGATGCACTTATCGCCAGCAAAAAAATTGATGTTACTGGCATTAAAGATAAGTGGGATGCCTATCAAATATCTGTCGTGCAAAGCCCAACACCAAAAATTAAACAGGCCTTGGTAATTGTGGGCAGCAATAAACGCGGCACTAGCTATGGCATTTACGATCTCACCGAACAAATTGGCGTATCGCCTTGGTATTGGTGGGCAGATGTTCCGGTGAAAAAGAAGAGTGCAATTTATATCGCCAAAAATACTTTGGTGCAGGAAATGCCAAAAGTGAAATATCGCGGTATTTTTCTCAATGACGAAGCCCCTGCGCTCACCAACTGGGTGAAGAAAAATCACGGCAACTACAATCACGAATTTTATGAAAAAGTGTTCGAATTATTATTGCGATTAAAAGCTAATTACTTGTGGCCAGCGATGTGGAATAACGCTTTTGCCGATGATGATATTCAAAATATGATTCTCGCCGACGAGTACGGTATTGTCATGGGCACATCGCACCACGAACCTATGATGCGCGCCGATAAAGAATGGAATCGTCACGGTAGTGGCCCATGGGAATACTCCAAGAACTCTAAAAACCTCTACGACTTCTGGATGGCTGGCGCAAAACGCAATAAGAATTATGAAAGTCTTTACACCATGGGCATGCGCGGCCAGCAAGACGAACCCATGAGCGAAGGCGAAAACGTTCAACTCTTAGAGCGCATAGTGCGCGATCAACGCGACATTTTAGGCACGGTATTCGGCAAAGAAAAAGTTGCAGAAGTACCGCAAGTCTGGGCGCTCTATAAAGAAGTACAAGGTTTTTATGAGCGCGGCATGCGTGTACCCGACGATGTGATTTTGCTCTGGTGCGACGATAACTGGGGCAATATTCGTAGATTGCCAACCCCCGAAGAACGCAAACGTGTCGGCGGCGCAGGCGTTTATTACCACTTTGATTATGTGGGTGGGCCACGCTCCTATCGTTGGATCAACACCATTCCCATCGCTAAAATTTGGGAGCAAATGAATTTGGCTTATGAATACGAAGCCAATAAAATTTGGATCGTCAACGTGGGCGATTTAAAGCCCATGGAATACCCCATCGAATATTTCCTGCGCATGGCATGGAACCCGGAGCAATGGCCGAAAGAGCGTATTCCAGAATTTGGTAAGTTATGGGCAGCGCGTGAATTTGGTGCGGAGCATGCCACTGAAATTGCAGAGCTGATGACGGGCTACACCCGTCACAATTCGCGCCGCAAACCCGAGCTACAAGATGAAACTATTTACAGCCAACTCAATTACGATGAAGCCAATCGCGTCACCAGCAATATCACAAGTTTGCGCACCAAAGCAGAAGCGCTCTACGCAAAAATGCCAACAGAATCTAAAGATGCTTTCTTTCAATTGGTACTGCACCCAGTAAAAGCCAGCGCAATTATTACCGAGATGTACGATATGGTCGGTAAAAATCACCTCTATGCTGAACAGGGCCGTAACAACGCTAATGAATACGCCAATAAAGCACGAGCCTTATTCAAAGCGGATGCCGATTTACGGACCCAATTTGATACAGAACTGAGCAACGGAAAATGGAAACACTTTATGGATCAGCCGCATATTGGCTATACCCATTGGAATAACCCACCCGCGAATGTAATGCCATTACTTTATGATCGCCAAGCTTCCCCAGCAGCTGATATGGGTGTGGCAGTGGAAGGGCATGCCACCGCTTGGCCAGTACCAGGGAGCTATACGCTGGCACGTTTTGATCGCCACGGTAAACAAACTCGAACTATTGAGGTGTTTAATAAAGGCACAGAATCTTTTAAATTTTCTGCAAAAACTAGCGATCCTTGGATCGTTCTGAATTATACTAGTATGCAAGTAGATTCTAACCAAGCCATTAGCGTATCCATTGATTGGAGTAAGGCTCCTAAAGACCTAGCCAAGGGCAAAATCAGCATTAGCGGTACCGGCTGGGGTGGCGCTACCATTAATGTGAGTGCGCTGAACGCTGAGAATCTGCCTAAGAGCTTTAAAGGTTTTGTAGAGGCTGATGGTTACGTCGCTATAGAGGCCGAACACTTTAGTAAATCGAAATCATGGTCTGAATTTGCTTGGCAAAAAATCCCTGAACATGGGCGCAACCTATCTTCAATGTCAGTTTTCCCTGTTACGGATAACTCATTTGTAGATACTCAACATGCGCCTTACCTAGAATACAATGTTTACTTGTTCACTACAGGTAAGCTGAATATTGAAGGCATTTTTGCACCTAGCTTGCCATTTACCCCAGGGCGCGGCTTGCGTTATGCCATTGCTATAGATGATGAAACACCGCAAATCATTGACCTTGTCAAGG
>DAOORH010000409.1:0-3432 GCA_035389145.1 Cellvibrio sp. | reverse complement strand
CTCGATCAATTTGCTACTGGTCTTGTGGGCACGCGGTCACCCTATGGTGCCGTGCCCAATTCTTTTAAGGCCGAGTATATTTCCGGCGGCTCAAGCTCTGGCTCTGGCGTTACAGTTGCACGCGGTTTAGTGCCATTTAGTTTAGGCACAGATACCGCCGGTTCTGGCCGTGTACCTGCGGGTTTTAATAATATTGTTGGATTAAAACCTACCAAAGGGCGATTCAGCACTACCGGTGTTGTACCCGCCTGCCGGAGTTTAGATTGCGTATCCATTTTTGCGTTAACCGTGAGCGATGCCGATATTATCGCCAGTGTTTTAGCAGCCTTTGATCCCGCCGATGGATTCTCGCGCACCGCTTCTAGCACGCCGATTTATTTCTCGAGCAAACCTAAGTTCGGAATTCCACTGAACCCAGAGTGGTTTGGTGATAAAGAGGCTGAACTGGCGTGGGAGCAATCACTCGAGAATGCTAAAGCACTGGGCGCAGAACTCACTCCCGTAGATTTCACGCCCATGTTTACGCTCGCACAATTATTGTACGGCGGCCCCTGGGTGGCAGAGCGCCACGCAGCGGTTGCAGAGTTTATGCAAGAGCACTCAGAAGAAATGAACCCTGTGGTGCGCGGAATTATTGAAAAAGCCGTTAACTTTTCAGCGACTGATGCTTATCGCAGTGACTATCGCCGTGCGGATTTAGCACGTGAAATACAAACGATTATGAGTGATTTCGACGCGCTCTTGGTACCTACATCGCCACGTCACCCAACCACGGCAGAAGTAAATGCGGAACCTGTTTTGGTAAACAGCCAACTCGGCACCTACACCAATTTTGTGAATTTAGCGGATTGCTCCGCGCTCGCACTGCCAGCCGTAATGCGCAACGATGGCTTGCCGTTTGGCGTCACATTAATTGCACCCGCTTGGCAAGATGCCGCCTTAGTGAAATTCGGTAAGCTCTGGCAAGTGAATGCAGATTTAAACGTGGGCATCACGCATCGCAAAGCACCCACACTGATTTCAAAAAATATCGCCCCCGAAGGCTATGTCCGCTTGGCCGTTGTGGGCGCACATCTCACCGAAATGCCGCTCAATGTTCAATTACAAGAACGCAACGCCATTTTTGTTGAAAGCACCTTAACTGCAAACTCTTATCGCCTATTCGCACTGCCCAACACTACACCGCCAAAACCCGGATTAATTCGCGGCAAAGCGGGAGAAACTGGTGCGGAAATTATTGTGGAATTATGGGATGTGCCCTTACAACACTTCGGCAGTTTTGTTGCGCTCATTCCTGCACCACTCGGCATAGGCACGCTTACGCTTGAAGATGGCCGCGAAGTAAAAGGTTTTATTTGTGAAGGTGCCGCTGTTGAAGGCGCCACTGACATTACTCACTTAGGTGGATGGCGCGCTTACATTAAATCCCTACAGAAATAGCCACCCTACAAGAACAATACGACAAACCATACAGAGTCGGAGAAGGAATCATGTTTCACACAGTCTTAATCGCAAACCGTGGCGAAATTGCGGTACGAATTGCAAAAACGCTCAAAAAGATGGGCGTCAAATCGGTCGCCGTTTATTCCAATGCTGACCGCAATTCTGCGCACGTTACCGCTTGTGATGTAGCTGTATGTTTAGGTGGCAACACCGCTGCTGAAAGCTATTTGCAAGTTGATCGTATTCTTGCCGCTGCGCGCGAAACGGGTGCACAGGCCATTATTCCTGGTTACGGTTTTCTTTCTGAAAACGCAAACTTTGCCGAGCAATGCGAAGCTCACGGTATTGCCTTTTGTGGACCAACGCCAAATCAAATGCGCGAGTTCGGTTTAAAACATACCTCGCGTGAAATTGCAGAAAAAGCCGGTGTACCACTTACACCCGGTACAGGTTTATTAGGTTCTCTAGAAGAAGCTGTTTCATCAGCGGCTGCACTCGGCTATCCCGTTATGCTAAAAAGCACTGCAGGTGGCGGCGGTATTGGTTTAACACGTTGTAATAGCGAAGAAGAATTAATTAATGCTTATGAAACCGTTAAGCGTTTGGGTCAAAACTTTTTTAGCGATAGCGGGGTATTCCTCGAACGCTTCGTAGACAACGCCCGCCACGTTGAAGTACAAATTTTTGGTGATGGTTTAGGCAACGTATTAGCGCTAGGCGAACGCGATTGCTCACTGCAACGCCGCAACCAAAAAGTGGTTGAAGAAACACCCGCTCCCAACTTGCCGAAAGCCACGCGCGACAAATTATTAGCCGCTTCAAAAAGCTTGGGCGAAGCCGTTAAATATCGCTCTGCAGGTACAGTAGAATATATTTACGATGCCGCGCGCGATTCATTTTATTTCTTAGAAGTAAACACGCGCTTACAAGTTGAGCACCCCATCACAGAAGCTTGCACTGATGTAGATTTAGTGGAGTGGATGATTTTAACCGCCGCCGGTATGCCACCTTCATTTGATATTGATATCACACCGAAAGGCGCCGCTATTGAAGTGCGCTTGTACGCCGAAGACCCTGTGCGCGATTTCCAACCATCGCCCGGTGTGTTAACAGATGTTTTATTTTCAGATTCCGCACGCAATGACACTTGGGTTTCAACCGGCACCGAAGTATCGCCCTACTACGACCCCATGATTTCAAAAATTATTGTGCACGGTGAAAATCGCGCAGATGCCATTGCAAAAATGCAAACTGCGTTAAATGAAACACGCATGGCGGGCATTGCGACTAACCTTGATTATTTGCGTCAAATTATTGCGTCAGATTTTTTTGGCAGCGGTGATGTTGCGACTAATAAACTTGCAAGCTTCGAATATAAAGCGCCCGTTATTGAAGTTATTCAGCCCGGCACTTACACCAGTGTGCAAGATTATCCCGGTCGCGTTGGTTTGTGGAGTGTTGGTGTTCCACCGTCTGGCCCAATGGATGATTACGCATTTCGTTTGGCGAATCGTATTGTCGGCAATCATGAAAGCGCTGCGGCTTTAGAAATTACCCTAATTGGCCCTAAATTACGTTTCCACAGCGATGCGATAATTTCCTTAACAGGCGCAAGATCTCCTGCAAAGCTAGACGGCGAATTAATTCCATTCTGGGCACCGGTTCCCGTAAAAGCCGGACAAATTCTTGAAGTGGGCAAAGCCGATTCTGGCTGCAGAAGTTATCTCGCAGTTCGCAATGGTTTTGATGTGCCGGTTTATTTAGGCAGCCGCTCAACCTTCGCACTCGGTCAATTTGGCGGTCACGCAGGCCGCACTTCGCGCGCAACCGATATGCTGCCCATTAGCAATCCCAGCATTGCTGCATGTACAACACCAGCGCCCAGTTTCTCCCCTGCCGCAGCACCTGTGAGTCTAATTCCTACTTATCCTGCATCAGGTGAATGGGAAATTGGTGTGCTCTACGGCCCACACGGTGCGCCGGATTTTT
>DAOORH010000408.1:0-3436 GCA_035389145.1 Cellvibrio sp. | reverse complement strand
CAGCTTGCGGCGGTTACTGCAATTAGGTTTACAGCGCTGGGTGTTGCCCAGTGAATTGTCGGCTAATTGGATTCGCACGCTCTTAACCCAACCCGAAATTGTGGATGTACGCGAATGTTTTGAAACGGAACTCTTCGCCTTTGGTCATTTGCCTTTGGCGTGGTCTGCACGCTGCTTTACCGCACGCTCAGAAAATAAAGCAAAAGACGATTGCGGGCTATGTTGCATAAAATACCCTGAGGGTAGAAAAGTAATCAGTCAAGATAATCAACAAGTGTTCGTGCTCAACGGAATTCAAACCCAATCCGGCTATCGCTATAACCTCGTGAATGATCTCGCTGCGCTGCACGATATTGTGGATATTATTCGGTTAAGCCCGCAAACAGAAGGCACCTTTGATTGGTTAGAAAAATTTAAACAAAATCAAATGGGTGCTCATCCTATCGCCTTGACTGCACCGGATTGCAACGGCTATTGGCATGAGTTGGCGGGTAAGGATTTGCTGATAGCATCCAGTCGCTAAACTTACGGAGTACCCACTAAGAGTTAGCTATTGGTTTATGCATTCGTTAAAAAATAGAAACACTGCGAATACAGTGGTTTAATCGAATAGTTTTTACCTATTAGTGGGTATTTTTTCAATTCCTCTCCTTAATCCGAATCTAGTTATAAAAATTATTGCCCTTTACACTCAAAGATGAGAACTGAAAATTCAGAAGGCTGATTTTTTGTTTGAATCTGAGTGATATTGGGAGATAAATAATTATGGCTACACAAGAGTACAAAGCCTGGTCTGTTGTTACGGCGAGCACAATTTCTTTCACCATTTGTTTCATGATATGGATGATGTTCGCGGTTATTGGTATTCCTATTAAACAAATGTTGGGGTTGAATGAAACGCAATTTGGTTTATTGATTGCGATGCCGGTACTGACTGGCTCCCTAATTCGTTTGCCGATGGGCATGTGGACCGATAGATTCGGTGGAAGAATCGTATTTTTTATTCTAATGCTTTCTACAGTTGTGCCAATTTGGCTTATTTCATATGCCACGCAATATTGGCATTTCTTAGTATTGAGTTTATTTGTGGGCGTTGCAGGTGGCTCATTCACGGTAGGAATTGCTTATTGCGCTCGCTGGTTTCCTAAAAATCGTCAAGGTTTAGCTATGGGGATTTTTGGTGCCGGTAATACGGGTTCAGCTGTGACTAAGTTAGTCGCCCCCTTAATTGTAGTCGCCTATGGCTGGACCGCTGTTCCTCATGTATATGCCGTTCTTATGCTAGTCACCGCAATACTATTTTGGTTTTTTACGTTCACCGATAGGAGCCATCAAGCAGCTTCAACTGTCAGTATTAAAGAGCAGTTACAAGTATTAAAAGACCCTAAAGTGTGGCGCTACAGTCAATACTATTCAATTGTGTTTGGTGGTTATGTTGCACTCGCATTGTGGATGACGAAATATTATATCGCCGAATATGGTTTCGATTTAAAGCTCGCCGCACTTTTAGCAGCCTGCTTTAGTTTACCCGGTGGAATACTGCGTGCATTGGGTGGCTATTTTTCTGACAGGTTTGGTGCACACACAGTGACATGGTGGGTGCTTTGGGTGTCGCTTGCGTGTTTATTCTTTTTGTCTTATCCGCCCACCGATTTAACCATTAATACTATTCGTGGCCCTGCAACATTTCACCTTGGTCTTGGCCCTATTAGCTTCACAATTATCATGTTTACTATGGGCATTGCATTCGCAGTGGGTAAAGCGTCGGTTTTTAAATATATTTCTGATGACTACCCAAAAAATATCGGTGTAATTTCAGGTGTTGTTGGATTGGCAGGTGGCCTTGGTGGCTTTTTAATGCCGATAATGTTTGGTGCTTTAGTTGATTTAACCGGTGTGCGTTCATCGGCGTTTATGCTGATGTTTGGTGTGGTATGGACTTCACTGATGTGGATGTACTTTACCGAGGTGAGACCTTTGCACGCAGAGCAGGAAACCAAACGCGTTCGCCTACAGGCCGAATAATTACACCTATTTTTTTACAGCGCGCCCTTAGTATTTGATGCGAATCAATAGCGAAGATCATTTAATTTATATACTGGTGATTGATGATCTTCATTCAAACTTTCTATAGGTAGCAGTATGAGCCGTGAAAGAAACAGCTTGCCTTTGGTGTACTCTTGCTCTGGTTGTTCCAATGTGGCGCAATTGGCTAACGATTTAGCGGTTGTGTTAGACCGCGAAGGCCATGCGCAAATGTCGTGTATTGCTGGTGTGGGGGGCGATGTAAAAGCGCTGGTAAAATTGGCAAAATCCGGTAGGCCTATATTGGCTATTGATGGTTGCAAAATTGCGTGCGTAAAAAAATCATTAGCAAAACACAATGTTACGCCGCAATGGCACTTAGAGCTAACAAGCTTTGGGATTAAAAAGAAAGAGGGTGAAGCCTGTCATTTTTCTGATATGAAAAAAGTTATGCTTGCCGCGCATCAGTTAATCGCCACCGATAGAGATGCTAGCCACCCGCAGTACGACACTCTAAAAACATTCGGGTAAACTATTCGTGTAAAAATAGAGGTGGTTTGATGATGATATTAATCCATATACCGCTTGCCGAACTCATAACGACTTACCCTGATATAGCGGGTGTCTTGCAGGCCCACCACATAGACTTGCGTGAGCATCAGCACACAAGCCTAGCGCAGCTTTTACATAACAAAAGTTTATCGCGCACAGATTTTATAACTGAGCTGCAAAAAGCGCTAATCACGTCTGCTTGTGCGCAATATAAAATAGCCGATGTCAGTAAGCTTACGCAGGACATTGTAAAACGCTTTCATGAGCCGCATCGAGCGCAAATGTACGGCTTAATAAGTGATGCACGCTATATAGAGAAAAAATATCCCGATCACGTTAGCTGCCCCTTAGGTTTAAGCGCTTTGCTCGTTGAATTATTTGACGACCTAGCAAACCATATGGAGCAAGAGGAATTATTTTTATTTCCCGCCTTAGTAACGGTTGGAGCTTTCAATATGTTCTCGCAGCTTGCTGTTGCCCATCACAGTCACGACCGCCATATCAATCTGATGGCCAAGCTAAACACTATCACCCATAATCTCAACCCGCCCAGTGATGCCTCTGTTCGCTGGCAAGAGCTGTATGAAAACCTGCTGGAATTTATCTTGCAGCTGAATATGCATATCGCTATTGAAAATCAACTTTTACTCAATGATTAGTGGCAATTTCATTGCAGGCTACTCCTTTGTGGGTAGCCGCCTTTCCCCTTCATGGCAATAACACTCTTGCCTATTAGCCGTTATGATTAAAACACGCCGAGCTTAAAGGCCTAACCCCAAAAATGTTTTCAATATTTATGGGCACGGATATTAAGCCGTGGCATTCCGCCACTGGGTTTATTTAGAAATGAATAAGCCTC
>DAOORH010000407.1:0-3442 GCA_035389145.1 Cellvibrio sp. | reverse complement strand
TCACGCTACGCAAAAACGGGTGTTCATAGTTGTAAAAATCCGCAATTACTGCTAAATAGGGATAAATCGGTGAGGCAATTAGCTAATCAACATGTGCTGCTTGGGCTTGATTCGCGTAGGTCACACCGTGCTTATCCAAATACTCACGAATGAGTTGGCGCACTACCTGTGATGGGGTGACATCTTGAGAGCTGCACAAGTGTTCAAAGGCCTCTTTCTTGGTGGGGTCTATTAATACAGTCAGGCGCGCGGTCTTTTGTTCCATGGCATCAGTCTCAGTTTAGGTATCGGTTATCGGTCATTGGCGTTGCAGTAACGCTCATCTGTCTAGCGTGTTTATCCCGTCACCATTCTAACGGCTCGGAATCGTTGGCTCATCCACTCATTGCAGCTGACAGCTGACCCTCAATGCAAAAATGATAACACAATTACAATAACATTATAATAATGTTATCATTTGGTTGTTCTGTTTTAAGGGTGAGCCGTTACGGAGGGCTATTCGATGCCGCACAGGGCCTATTTGTTTTCATTACGCATTGGCCATGCTGTGCGGGAAAGCTGCGTGCAGGAAACCTACACGGGTAGGCGTTTGCGGAAGGATGTGCTGGCGGGTTTGACGGTAGGCATTATTGCCATTCCCTTGGCCATGGCACTGGCAATCGCCAGTGGTGTTGCGCCTCAGTACGGGCTTTATACCGCTGCAATAGCGGGGTTTTTGATTGCACTCACCGGCGGCTCGCGTTTTAGTGTTTCCGGCCCAACTGCTGCATTCGTCGTCATTTTGTACCCCATTACTCAAAAATACGGACTCAGCGGTTTGCTCATGGCGAGCGTGATGGCAGGCATGATCTTGGTTGGATTAGCCGCTTTCCGGCTTGGGCGCTTAATTGAGTACATCCCTGAACCTGTAACACTCGGCTTTACCGGCGGTATTGGCGTGGTGATCGCTACGCTGCAAGTTAAAGATTTTTTAGGCTTGCCTATTAAGGCGATGCCCGAACATTACATCGACAAAATCAGTTTGTTGGCAGGCACCTTTGGCCAAACTCATTGGCCAAGTCTCGTCGTTGCCGCCTTGACGCTCGCTATTATGTTGCTCTGGCCCCGCTTGAAATCGGCAATACCGCCACACCTACCCGCTGTGGTGATTGGCAGCTTAATTGCGTTGGTTCTGAGTCATGCCGGTTTTGAAGTCGATACTATTTATTCTCGCTTTAGCTATACCGCTGCGAACGGCACTTTGGTACACGGCATTCCGCCCATATTGCCAAGCTTTGAATGGCCATGGGCGCAAGCGGGTGCGGATGGTAAGGCAATGGTGTTTAGCTGGGCGATGGTAAAAGATTTATTACCCGCTGCCTTTGCGATAGCCATGTTGGGTGCTATTGAATCGCTACTCTGCGCCGTCGTGCTGGATGGCATGACCGGTAAGCGTCACAGCGCGAACAGTGAATTACTCGGTCAAGGCATTGGCAATATCATCACGCCATTTTTTGGTGGTATTACCGCGACTGCCGCCATTGCGCGCTCCGCTGCAAATTTTAAAGCCGGTGCGGAATCTCCCGTTGCAGCCATGATTCATGCCGTTGTTGTGCTCTTAGGCTTGGTTGCACTGGCTCCCTTGCTCGGTTATTTGCCCATGCCTGCGATGGCCGCGTTGTTGATGGTTGTAGCGTGGAATATGAGCGAAGCCCATAAAAGCATTCACATGCTTAAAACCTCACAAGCCAGCGACCGCTGGGTTTTTCTGTGCTGCTTTTCGCTCACGATTTTATTCGACATGGTAGTTGCGATTACGGCAGGTATTATTTTGGCTGCGATTCTTTTTATGAAAGAAATGGCCGACATGACACGTGCAGTCGAGATTACACATGACAGGCATTTATTGCCGAATTCACGACCTAAAAAATGGCGCGTGTTTAAAATTACCGGCCCGTTATTTTTTGCAGCAGCCGATAAAATATTTGCTGAACTCACGCTGCACTGTGAAAAAGACAAAGGCGTTATCGTCTACCTTGATAGCGTAAGCCTGTTGGATGCCGGTGGCGTATCCGCACTTAATAAGCTCATCTCTCATTGCATAAAAACACAATCGCAATTGGTATTAACCGACCTTCAGTTTCAACCCCTTAAAGCTCTCGCCAAAAGTCGTGTGGTACCCATTGAAGGGGTATTCCGGCTGTATCCAAATCTTGAGTTAGCCATCGAATCTCTTAATAGAGATTTCCCACCCCGTTGAGAAAACGCGTTTTATGAATATTACCGAAGTAAAAGAAAGGCTTATGTTAGGCGAAGAACTCATCGCAGAAGTAATGCGCAATCCTGCTGAATTAACCGAATGGTTGATATGGATTCGTGAGTCATCTGGTAAGAGTTTTATGCTCTCCAGCGATGACGATATTTTAATACGATCAACCGACACAACACAGTTTTTTCATATGCTCAAATCATTTGGTTTTAGACAGGCGACCGTTATTTTTTAGCTTTAACTCAATGGTACTCATTAACAGACACAACAGGCTTCTTATGGGAACTCGCGGACAAATAGTGCTTAGTACTAGCGATCATATTGGTAATATTTTGGTGGTGGATTACCGGCAGTATCGGGTGCTTACTTTTGACTCTATCTATGAGCAGAGCGGCTACTCGCTTGAAAAGCCACACTCTGTGGTGCATGAATATACTCGCATTATGATGCTGGTACTTGGATTTACAACGCCTAGCCATGTCACCTTATTGGGATTGGGTGGAGGTAGTCTATTGCGCAGTATTCACCACCATTTAGATAAGTGCCAATTTCATGTGGTTGAGTTGCGTGCAAAGGTATTCGAAGTGGCGAAATACTATTTTGATATCCCTGTTGATGAACGCGTTAAATATACGATTTCAGATGCAAAAGTTCAGTTACGTGCGTCTCCGGATGCTAGTACAGATATCATTTTCTCCGATCTGTTTGATGCCTATTTTATGAGCCCCATTCAAACACAAAAGAAATTTGTGTCTGAGTGCTTTCGTGTGCTCCATAACGATGGTTGGCTGGTTATTAATTTCCACCACTTACCGCATGTGCGCTCTATTTTCTTTGTCACATTAATTGAGTACTTCTCAAAGGTATTTATTGTTCCTGGCGCAATGGGTAATTACATCTTGTTCGCAACCAAGTCAAAAAATATCGATGTTGAAGGTGCTATGGCAAAAATTATAAAAATGGAAGCTGAGTTAAGCACGCCTTTCGTACCTTTATTTCAAAAGCTCGAAGATTTAATTCCTTAGATATCCCTGAAGTCCTATTGGCAAAGAGGTGGTTATGAGTAGAACAATTACGGTTATTCCTGGTGATGGTATTGGCCCCAGTATTGTTGAATCGGCCATTCAGGTGCTGGACAAGGTAGGGTGTGATTTTGACTATGAATATGTTGAGGCCGGTATAACCGCACTCAAC
>DAOORH010000406.1:0-3442 GCA_035389145.1 Cellvibrio sp. | reverse complement strand
CAAAACCTCACCATTAGCGGTAGTCAATAAGCGAATGGACGCCTACAACAAACACGACCTCAAGTCGTTTTTAGCCACCTATGCAGAAAACGTTGAGGTCTATACCTACCCCACAACATCGCTCGCAAAAGGTAAGGAACACTTAAAATCTATTTTTGAGCCCATGTTTAAAGAAGGTGCTGTACAGGTGACCATTCATACCCAACTTGAAAATGATAGTTATGTTATTAATCATGAAACTGTGGAATACCTTGGCAAAAAAACCAAATACATATCCATCTATAAAGTTGATAACAATTTAATTACAGAAGTACGTTTTGTCAGAGATTAAACTATTGCCAGGCTAAGGCTGGAGATTTTCAATGGCTTTAATTCTGACGATAACTTGCGAGGAGTATAAAAATGGATACTTTTGAAAGTAAGGGGTTGGCCACAGCCGCGCTGTTGGTTTTTTCAATTGCAGTTATCAGCCAGTGGAGTTTCGGATTTTACGCTGCCGATTATTATGATGATTCCGCACTGCCAAAGAATTTGAGTGGCCACCATAAAGGTTTTACGAAGATTGACTTTAAATGTGACAAGCGCAGCTAGGAAATTATGCGCAAAAGTAATTTTCGCGCATGAGTTTCCGACACAAAAACATTAAGCAACTTTCATAACCGAGCGCTTTACGCGCTCACGCCATAAAATAAATTCCGCCGCTACAGTATTCACCACAAAGCCAATCCACATGCCCAGCGCAATTGTAAAGTCGTTGGGGATACCATAAAGAATATAGGCGGGAATGAAAAAGATTCGCATGGTAGATACGGACAAGCCTATAGCAAAAGCGCGGATCATCCATGCGCGATGCCGCGCTATATCTCTGCGTAAAATTGCACGCAGTGCGACGACCAAGGTAACAATTTGCCCAACACTAAAAATATAAACCGCTAAACTTTTGAACAAACCGCCTACGGGCGGAAACACCATATTCATAGCCACTGCAGTTACCGCAGTGACCAAGCCCGAAACAATAAACACGCGCCCAGACCAGCGATGAAACTTAGGCCAATGCGTACGTATACTCGGCGTGAATTGCAGTGGGCCTAGCACCAAAAAAATTAGACCCGGCACTATGTGCAATGAAATCATCAACACATGGTTAACATAATGAACATCACTCGGATCGGCAGGCATAACACCTGTTGCCAACGCATCTGTGGTAATCCACATGCGATAAACCGCAGAAAGAATGGCAAGACTACCAAACAGCCACAACACAGGGGCAAGCCAACCCAGAGCTAATTTCTTTTGCATAATGGTATGT
This sequence comes from Cellvibrio sp., assembly GCA_035389145.1. GTDB lineage: Bacteria > Pseudomonadota > Gammaproteobacteria > Pseudomonadales > Cellvibrionaceae > Cellvibrio. The sequence goes on along the minus strand of DAOORH010000406.1, from coordinate 2,133 downwards.
TCCTTATTTACAACCTATGGTCAGTCAAATTCTCACAATTACAAATTGAATAGGCGAAAAAAAAGGTGCTTTGGATGCACCTTCTTTTATTTATTTACTCAATGCGTAAATTTATTTACTCAAACGGCTTTTATGAATGCCATATGCAAAATAAATTACAAGACCCACTGCCAGCCACAACCCAAAGCGCACGTGAGTGTGCCACGGTAAAAAGGCAATTAAAACCGCGCAAGAAATTACACCCAATACCGGCAAAATGACACCGCCGGGCATTTTGAAGGGACGCTTTAAATCTGGGTGAGTTTTACGCAATACAATCACACCTATACACACCAACACAAAGGCTGCGAGCGTACCAATATTTACCAGCTCGGCGAGAGCGCTGAGCGGCATAAAGCCTGCCATTACCGCCATAATGAATCCACAAATTACGGTGTTTTTTACAGGAGTTTGCGTTTTTTTATTAACGCCTGCAAAGAAGGGCGATACCAAGCCATCGCGCGACATTGCAGTAAGAATTCGCGTGAGGGCGTAGTAAAGAACGAGCATTACCGTAGTCAGACCTGTGATCACCCCCATTGCTACCAGTCCTGCAGCCAAGTTGAAGCCCCTCCACGTGAGACCAATACGCTCCAGCGCATATGCCACTGGTGAAGACACATTCAATTCGGTGTAGGGAACAATACCGGTGAGCACACCCGAAACAACAATGTAAATCACGGTGCAAAAAATCAGCGAGGCGAGAATGCCGATGGGAACATCGCGCTGGGGTTTGTTGGCTTCTTCAGTCGCGGTGGAGACAGCATCGAAACCAACGTAAGCAAAAAACACCAGAGAGGCGCCCGCAAAAATCCCGATTGGTTTGCCGAGTTCATCGTGAGAAAACCAACCAAAGGGAACGAAGGGACTCCAGTTTTCTGGGTTGATGTGGAATAGACCCACTGATAAGAAAATCACAATCGCTAAGAGTTTTACAAACACCATAGCGGTATTGAGTCTCGCACTTCCTTTAACACCCGCAATCAACATGGCCGTCAATAGGATGATGATGGTAAAGGCTGGCAAATTAATTAGACCACCGTCGGGCAAGCCAGTAACCGAGTTCACCGCAAATGGGCCTTTGGTGAGATAATCCGGTAGACCAAAACCAATGGCATGTAGGGCATTATTAAAATACCCCGACCAACCGTTGGCAACTGCAGCGGTAGCCACACCGTACTCCAAAATTAAATCCCAACCGATAATCCACGCGATAAATTCGCCAAAGGCGGCGTAAGAATAACCGTAGGCGCTACCTGCGCCGCCCACACTTGACGCTAATTCAGCATAGGCAAGCGCCGCAAAAGCGCACGCCAAACCGGCAATCACAAATGACACTATTACCGCTGGGCCAGAAGTAGTAGCGGCTGCAACACCCGTAAGTACAAAAATACCAGTACCAATAATGGCGCCTATACCCATCAAGGTTAAATCAAATGCACTTAAACAGCGCTTTAAACCAATATTATCCACGTCATCAACAACTGCTTTTTTACGTAACAAAGCATTTAAAAACGAACCTTGGGCCATTTTATTCTCCGGTTTATTTTTCAATAGGCGATTTAATTTGGAAAAACGAATTCTTATTAAAAAAAAGACTTACATATCTTTGAACTAGAGTTGAATTTGCAACACTTATGCCAGAGAGTTACGCGCATTTTATTATTTTGCTTCTACAATGATGACAGATTGCGTATTTATTTGACGAGTTGTTGTGCGGTGTATCCGCGCGTAATTGAATGTCATGTTCACTGTTGTCATATTCGTCTACAGTGAACATGCAGAAGAATGAACGTTTCAACAAGTAGACATCGCCTTAAGTAGCCCCCCTATAGAGCTAGGTAGAGTGGCAGGTTACGCAGAAATGGAAATCAAGATGATCGCAACCCAAAGTCGCACCGCCACATCACTCAATGCGTGGCTGGCGTTTAGCCTATTCGCTGCGTTGATGATCACCTTTGCGCTTATTATTTATTCTGTAACGCAGCTTGATCGCGCCCATGATATGCGCCATAAATCTTTTTTAGCGACCGAGGAGCTACGCCAATCATCTGATGATCTCACCCGTATGGCGCGCAGCTACATTGCCACCGG
>DAOORH010000405.1:0-3442 GCA_035389145.1 Cellvibrio sp. | reverse complement strand
ACTATCACTGACAGCTGGGTTCACTAACTCAGCATTGCTAACCTTAGAGGCAACCACGTTAACCCAGCAATTGCGGCCATGATTTTTAGCTAAATAAAGTGCTCGGTCTGCAGTATCGATTACTTGCTCCCACGTCATTGCAGTTGGGTGTGCAACATAAAATGGATAGGCCGCCATACCAATGGAACATGTCTTAAATATTTTTTGGCCATTGCCAAGATCAAACTCAAACTGTTCAACTTTTTGGCGAATTCGTTCTGCCAACTCCGGCACTTCACTGCGAGTGCAGTAGCGCACCACAATTAAAAACTCTTCGCCGCCCCAACGCACCAAATAATCAGACTCGCGCATGGTCGTTTTTAAGAGTTGACTTAATTGCTCTAATAACCTGTCGCCTGCGCTGTGGCCATAGGTATCGTTCACCGATTTAAAAAAATCTATGTCAAGCAACATAAACATTAAATCTTGCTCGTTTGGCGGAGCTAATTTTAACCTGTGGTCTGCTTGACCCTTGGACCAATCGTTATAACTCCGTTCCACAATAGCTATGTCAGCTAAAATAGATTCATTTAAAAAACGACGATTATTTAAGCCGGTAAGAGGATCGGTCAAGCTCGCCTCTTCCAACTTTTCGTAGGCAACTTCTAGATCCTGTTGCGCCTGTTTTAATATGGCATTGCTGGTGTTTAATTCCGCCGTACGTTCAGCTACTTTTTTATCCAGATGACGCATAACGTCGTGCAGTTGTAAGTGGGTGGCCACTCGCACCATTAACACCTCTTTGGCGATAGGTTTAACCATAAAATCATTCGCACCCGCTTCAAAACCCATCATCAAATCATTCGCTTGGTTACGTGCGGTTAACAAAATAATAGGCAACTCATGGGCAGGATATTTTTCACGTAACACCTTACAGGCTTCATAGCCAGAAATGCGTGGCATCATAATATCTAACAAGACTAAATCGACACCTTCAGACGCTACAACTTTAAAAGCTTCCTCTGCACAATCTGCTTCAAGAATACGATAACCATCCACGGTTAAATAATTGGCAATTACTCTACGGTTAATTAAATCATCATCCACAATCAAAATAGTATTCTTGTCTTGCACACCACTCTGCTCCGCCAAATCAGCAGAGACATAAGCTTCCGTTTTAATCGCCGGCTGAAGCGCACTGTGCTTTTCGCTGATATTTTTAGGCAAATCATAGCTGGTAGGTAGCGTGAAATAGAACGTTGAGCCTATACCCAATACAGATTCCACCCGAATACTGCCGCCATGTAGCTCTACCAACTGTTTAGTGACCGACAAGCCCAAGCCTGCACCACCTTGCGCACGATCAATACCACCTTCAAGTTGTGTAAAACTTTCAAAAATTTCATTGATACGATCTGCCGGAATACCCGTGCCGGTATCACCCACTTCAATTTGCAAAAAGTCATCAACTACCTCAGCAGATACATTAATGACCCCGCGATCAGTAAACTTAATGGCATTGCCAATCAGGTTGTGCAGTATCTGCATTACTCGGTCTTCATCGGCATACACAGAGGGCAAGTTTTTAGGGATATTGTTGGCAAAAATAACGGCTTTATTGATCAGCAATGGCTTAGACAGAGTAAACACCACATCAACCAACACTCTAATATCAATCGGCTTTTTATTGAGCGTGATGCCTTTATTTTTTAATTGCGAGAAATCCAAAATATCATTAACCAAACTCGCCAAACGTTTCCCGCTATCGGCAATTAATGATAAGTGATATTTCATTTTTGGCGATACATCACCCGCCACACCATCACGCAATGATTCCGCCAAACCAATAATACCGTTGAGTGGCGTACGCAACTCATGCGAAGTATTTGCTAAAAATTCATCTTTTAATTTATCAATTTGAGTTAAACGTTTAACAACAACGCGCTCCTGCTCCAATTTTTCAGCTTGAAATGAGAGTTTCAGACGCTGCACATGAAGAACCCAATAAATCAAGCCTAAAAAAAGTAAGCAATACAGTAAATAAACCCACCACGTGCGCCAGTAAGGCGGCAAAATAACAATCTCCAAGGTCGCTGGGTATGGGCTCCAAACACCGTCGTTGTTAGCACCTTTCACTTCAAAAATGTAAGTGCCGGGATTTAAGTTGGTATAGGTGGCAGACCGCTTAGTGCCTACGAAATTCCAGCTTTCCTCAAAACCCAACAGCCGGTAGGCATATTGATTATCTTCAACTTGGTGAAAACTAAGCGCCACAAATCCCAGCGTGAAAACAACATCTTTGTGAGTGAAAGTAATACTTGAGGTGGACTCAATGGATTTTTTAAGCGGTGAATTAGGTCCATTAATTTCTGCAGTTTTATTGCCGATTTGTAAATGTGTGATCGCCATATTCGGCGCATAGGTATTTGTTTTTATATCTACAGCATTAAATAGAGTGAACCCTTTACTACTTCCCATTAATACTTCGCCTGCTTTAGTCAGCAGCGCTGCATTACGATTATACAAATTATCAGCCAGACCATGATGTTGATCAAAGTTGCGGAATGCGCGTTTCTCCACATCAAATGTTGAAATGCCTTTTTGGGTACCCAACCAAAGATTGCCGCGTTCATCTTCAGCAATGCCACCCACCACATTATCGGCCAAGCCATCCTCCGTCGTGAATGCCGTAAATATGCCGGTCGTGCGATCAAACAAGTTAAGGCCGCCACCTTCAGTGCCCACCCATAAATTACCGAGTTTATCTTCATAAAGAACAAGTACAGAATCAGCGCTAATACTATCTTCATCGGTTGCACTGTGCTTAAACCGTGTAAATATTTTTTCAGCGCGATCAAATAAATATAATCCGTGGCTTGTGCCCAACCATAGATTGTGCTTTTTATCCTCGTAAACCGCTCTTGAATAGAGCAGTTTTTCCCCATCTAATAATTCCGGTGGAGGCAAAAAATACTCAAACTGTTGTGTGTTTTTATCAAAGCTATTTAAGCCTTCTTCGGTAGCAAGCCAGAGTTTTTGTTGGTGATCCTCAATCACGGACCAAACTTCGCGACCACGCAAGCTATGCGGATTATTGGAGTCTGGTAAAAAATGGGTGAATTGCAGGGTTTTAGTGTCGAGCAGATTTAAACCGCCCGACCAAATACCTAACCAGAGGTTGTGATCACTTGATTTCGCAATCGATAAAATTGTGCTGCCGCTTAACCCCTTTTCTTTTTGATTGTCTTGAGTAAAACGAGTGACTTTATTTGTATTTCGATTAACGTAATTCAAGCCGTAACCGGTGCCGACCCAAAGATTTCCAAGTTCATCTTCTGCAACAGACGAAACGCCACCATCAGTAATACTATTTGTGTTATTGGAGTTATAACCATAGTTGTTAAATGCTGATGCCTGCCGATCAACCATATCAACACCAGAAGGGAAATAACCTAACCAGATA
>DAOORH010000404.1:0-3460 GCA_035389145.1 Cellvibrio sp. | reverse complement strand
AGCTATGATTATCGATTTAGATTTACGCATTACAAAAGACCACCCAGTACGGAATTAAAGGTAAAAAATTATCAGCGGCGATTGTGGCACAAGCGCCTTTGCATCCAAAATTCACAAATGTCACTAATTGTAACCAATCCCCTAAACAGACTACCGCTGACGCCAGGTAAATCCCTAGATTTTATGGGGTTAAACTTGCTATGCAGCTCAATTAGTAGGCTAAACTTGAATGTGAATAACGAGGGTTTGCGGTCACAATGTACAGGCGCCAGAGCCATCCGATGCAGCTGTTTGACCTGGCTCATCAACACTCGAGTAGTGTCGTGTACAATGACCTTCAGCCTAAAAGTTACATAAAATAACTAGATACTATTTATGCATAAATTGTTATTGCGACAACTACAGCAATATTGTGACGATGCAGGTCTAAAAGGCCAGCAAGCAGCTCTACTACAAGCAATTTCTGAGACTTATGATCAGCATGAGCTAGACCGCAAAGTACTTGATAATTCGCTCTATCTCACCTCAAAAGAACTCAATGAACGCACACAATTGTTGCGTACCCAACTTCAAACACTGAGCGATACACAGGATCAGCTGCAAAAATCCCTCACGGCACTCAACGCCACATTTGATGCAACCGGTGAAATCATTTTAGCGCTCGACAATACGGGCCGATTACTAAAAAGTAACAAAATGGGCAAAGAGCTCCTACCCGATATCGCCAAATATGAGGGTAAGCCCCAAGCCATTTCGTGGCAAAACGTACGTAGGATGTTATTAAACCCTTGGCACCTCAGTGAAATGACCGACGCCTTACAAAAAGAGCCCAGCGCCCACATAAACGGAACACTGCATTTCACCAATGGGCGCATTTTTGAGTATCACTCCTTGCCCCAATTGCAAAACGATACTCTCATTGGTCGGGTTTGGTGCTTGAGGGACGCGACTGAAGAGAAAAAAATTGAAGAGTTTATTCATCACCAAGCCTATCACGACGCACTTACAGGCTTACCCAATCGTAGCTTTCTGCTGGAAAAAATTGAAACTATCATTAAAGAGCACCCGCATGACGATAAGAAAATTGCCATCATCTTTCTCGACCTAGACAATTTCAAAAAGGTAAACGATACCGAAGGTCATGAAGCTGGTGATCAGCTGTTGCGCACCGCGACCAAACGCATGCGCAACTGTGTCCGCGAAGCTGATATTTTGGCGCGCCTGGGCGGTGACGAATTTGTAATATTAATTGAGTCAGATATTTCACAGTCGGGTCTCATGCGCATGAGCGCAAACATACTGGAATCATTGGCCAAGCCGTTCTTGCTTAACAACCACAACCATTTTATTAGCTGCAGCATGGGCATTAGCATTTACCCACGTGACGACACAGTTCCCGATGGATTGATAGGTAAAGCCGATATGGCCATGTATCGCGCAAAAAAAATGGGCAAAAATAATTTTCAATTTTACAGCGAAGAACTGGAGCGCTTGGCACTGCACCAACTGGAATTTGAACACAATCTTCGCTACGCCATTACCAACGGTCAAATCGACATCTATTTACAACCAGAAATTCTCGTTAGCAGCGGAACAATAGTTGCGGCTGAAGCTCTGGCACGCTGGTTCAGGCCAGATGGCACTATGATTCCGCCCGCACAATTTATTCCAGTTGCCGAGCAGGCCAATCTGATTAGCGACATTGGGCGTATTGTATTCGCTAAGGTCTGCGCTGAAATAGCACGCTGGAAACTACAGGGCATTAATAATATTACGGTAGCCATTAATCTTTCAGCCCATGAATTTAAAGATGCAGATCTGGCCAACAATATTCAAAACAAGCTAATGGAATACGATGTTCAGGGCGAAAAAATTGTGCTTGAAATTACTGAATCGCTCTTTATGGAAGATAAAGAAAGTGTATTGCGTACCATGAATCAATTACGTGCTATAGGCATTCGTTTCGCGATTGATGATTTTGGAACGGGTTATTCATCCTTCAGTTATTTACAAGACTTACCCATTGATTACTTAAAAATTGATCGCTCGTTTTTAATTGATGTTACGCATAACAAAAAGAAATACGCTATCGCACGCAGTATTATCGATATCGGCAACCACTTGGATTTGCAAGTGATTGCCGAAGGTATTGAGGACAAAGAAACTTTAGACTTCATCCTTAAAAATCAATGTGCCATGGCACAAGGATTCTTTATGTACCACCCCATGTCTAGGGACGATTTTCTTGAGCTCTTGCTACAAAAAAAAGTCCGAGCAATAAAAAGCCCTTAAGACCAATAATCAGGCTCAGGCATATCATGGAAGGCATGACGCAAACGCTCGCCCCAACTTGATCTCAACTGTTTGTAATAGGGGTCATCTAACCCAATGCTCACATGGGTTTTTACCGTCAAGCTATTAGTTTCATACACCAATAAATCCAGCGGCATACCCACACTTAAATTTGAGCGAATGGTTGAGTCCATTGAAATTAATGCGCATTTGGCTGCGTCTTTTAACGTGGTGTGCGGCTCAACCACACGGTCAATTATCGGCTTGCCGTACTTAGATTCGCCTACCTGAAAGTAAGGGGTTTCACGCGTGGTTTCAATAAAATTTCCTGCGGCATAAATTTGAAACAGACGCGGTGGCTCGTGGCCTATCTGACCGCCAAAAATAAAGCTGGCCGCAAAATCCAAACCAAATTCTTTAAAGGCTTCGGCATCGCGGCTGTACACAGCACGCAGCGCAGAACCCACTATGCGGGTTGCCTCCACCATATTTTTAGCGTCATTTAAAGGGCTGTTTTCTGAAAGATTTAATTCATTGATAACTGCCTGACTAATCGCCAGATTTCCCGAGGTCAGCAGCACCATAACTCTATCGCCAGTGCGCTCTAACACCGTCATTTTTCGGAAGGTGTTAATGTGATCCACACCTGCGTTTGTACGTGAATCCGATAAAAAAACTAACCCTGAATCAACTTGAAGCCCAATACAATACGTCATAACTCTTAAACCTTGGAGGAGCGCTCCAAGGCAAAACTCAGAGCGAACACTATTACTGTTGTGGTAAAACTTGTTTAGCCTCTTTTCCCGCAGGCGGGGCAGATGGGGCAGACTGGAAAGACACTATAGATTGTAGCAGCACACCGGCCGAATCTGGGTGGGCAATTCGCACCATCACCTCCATTGCTTCTGCACCACCACCGTGACGCACACCGCGCACGGGGCAGGCATCAAGATAATCGCGCCCCACCGCCAATCGGCAATGCTCAGAGGCGGCGAAGTTGGCATTTGTAATATCAAAGCTCACCCAACCCATTCCCTCAAGCCATACATCGGCCCAGGCGTGACTGGCTGCATGATCGGTATCGCCGGGGTGAATGTAACCGCTCACATAACGGGCAGGTAAATCGAGTGCACGGCAACAGGCGATAAAGACGTGCGCATGGTCCTGA
>DAOORH010000403.1:0-3469 GCA_035389145.1 Cellvibrio sp. | reverse complement strand
TGGGTGTTTGGCGAACGAGTGCTTGGGTGGGGGATAGCTCTTTACAATTTTCAAAAGTAAAAACCTGGGATGCGACCATTGTAGAAAATGGCGCACGCTATTCCGCATTTAATATTAAGTACAACCAGTGGGAAATTAATAATACTGTGGTGGATTTATCCTCCACTATTGCCATGAATGCAGGCAGCCGTTTGGCGCATACTCATTTAGCACTATCGCTACCACCCGCAAGCGCTGCAGAGAACAAGACTCACCCCAAACTTGTTTTAACTGAAAAAATTCCGAACATTGCCATTGGTGTTGTTAAACACAAAAACACCAAACTCATTTTGGGTAACGAAACCGTTTCAGGCAATGCATGGACTTACGCAGCAAGTTGGGGCAAACAAAGTTTGAGTGGTCCAGATGATTACTTAGGCATGGCGGTTATCTTCAAACGCGGCGAGCGCGAGCAGCAAACTGAAGATACTGGCTCTTATGTAACCGTGATGAAAAACCTTAACGCTGGACTGGAATATTATTTTGTTGCGGTGTGGGATAAAGAAATTAATGGCATCAAAACAGAAGCCGAATTCAAAGCTTATTTAGATCAAGAAGTAGAGCGCCTCACCAAAGCTACCCGCATTGAATTGCGCACAACCTTAAGCGCAAGCGAAAAGAAAAAAACGCTTGACGCCAATGAAGCGCTGGCGTGGAGTAAACGTTTAGCGGATTCCGATATAGCGCGCAACACATTCACTTTTGGTTATGGTACTTGGGATGATGTGCGCGACCGCAAAACCAAATTTGATTACGACATGAGCGGCCTGCATATTATGGCGCTGCAAGAATTAAATAAAGTTTCGCCCAAGAGCGAATACAAAGATGCAGCAGAATCTGTGACGGGCAGCTTTATCTCCGACGCTGGTGAAATCCATACTTTCAAACCCGATTTGTTCAGTATCGATTTGACCAACCCAGGTCGCGTGGTTATTAACCTCGAAAATGCGACTCATAAAACCAAATATCGCAAAGCCGCTGATTACTTGCGCGCCCAGTTAAAGAAACATCCACGCACCTCTGAAGGCGCATTTTGGCATCGCATCACCTACCCGCATCAACTCTGGTTAGATGGCGTTTACATGGGCATTCCATTCTTAGTGCAATACGCGTCGAATTATGAAACGGGCAAAGCACAGCACAATAGCTTTAAAGAAGCAGTGCATGAGTTTGAAATTTCTCGCTACCGCTTGCGCGACCCTAAAAACGGTTTGTACTTTCACGCGTGGGATGAATCCAAACAAGCGATTTGGGCCGATAAAAAAACCGGCTTAGCCTCACAATATTGGGCGCGCGGTTCTGGCTGGCTCGCAATGGCAATGGTAGACACTTTGGATTACTTACCCGAATCTGAAGTTGAACTGCGTAAAACTATGATTGCCATGGTCAATGAATTCGCCAGCGATATAGTGCGCCATCAAGATCCAGCAACCGGCACATGGTGGCAAATTTTAGATAAACCAAATGCTATTGGTAACTATCGTGAATCTACCGCCACTGCCATGTACAGCTACTTTTTATCTAAAGCGGTCAACAAAGGCTATCTCCCAGAAAGCTTTAAGCCATATGCCGAAAAAGCCTTTAACGGTTTGGTTAATGAATTTATTAGCGTTCATCACGACGGCAAGGTCAGTGTGAATATGCAATGCCAAGTCGCTGGTTTAGGCTTTGGCCGCGACGGAAGCTATAACTACTATATGACCGAGCCAATCGTGACCGATGACCCTAAAGGCAATGGCCCCTTTATTTTAGCGGGCATAGAAACTTACAAAATGCTGAAAAAATAACGGCATAAAAAATTTAGAGAAGTAATCAACCCATTTTATTTTGTTACCCAAAGAAAGGCTTAACCATGAAAAAGATTGAAGAACGCTTTGCAGTTCATGTGGATGACTACAAAAGCTACGACACCGAAAAATTGCGCAAACATTTTCTAATTGAAAATATTTTTTCTGCTGATGATGTGCTATTCACCTACACCCACTACGAGCGTTTAATGGTGGGCGGAGCAATGCCCGTTAATACATCCTTGAAACTAGAAAGTATCGATCAATTAAAATCTGATTATTTTTTACATCGCCGTGAACTCGGCGCCATTAATATCGGTGGCAACGGAAAAATCACCGTAGACGGTGAAGTTTTTGCGATAGGTACTAAAGAAGCGCTCTACATTGGCCGCGGCGCAAAAGAGGTTATTTTCAGCAGCGATGACAGCAGCAACCCAGCCAAATTTTATTTGAATTCCACGCCAGCGCACTGCACTTATCCAACCAAAAAAGTGAACAAAGAAAATAGCAAAGTCTTGCACATGGGCGCAGGCGATACCTGCAACGAGCGCGACATCTATCAATTGATGATCAGCACCGTATTGGAAACCTGCCAATTGCAAATGGGTATGACCGAATTAAAACCCGGCAGCATTTGGAACACCATGCCAATGCACACCCACAGCCGCCGGATGGAAGCTTATTTCTACTTCAATATTCCAGACACCCACGCGGTTTGTCACTTTATGGGCCCTGCCGAAGAGACTCGTCATATCTGGGTTGGCAATGAGCAAGCCGTAGTATCGCCACCATGGTCTATGCACTCAGGTGTAGGCACCGCGAACTACACCTTTATTTGGGGCATGGCCGGCGAAAACCTCGACTACACCGATATGGATTTCCATAAACCATCTGAAGTGAAATAATTTTTTACACATTATATTTATATTAAATAGGGAATCGTCATCCTCGCGCAGCGGGGATCCACCGATCACGTAATTGTTCAAGAGCTGGATCTCCGCTGCGCGAAGATGACGACTCCCTGCTAAACAGAGTTAAAAATATGAATCATCCACTGTTTGATTTAACCGGAAAGGTTGCAGTCGTCACCGGCGCAACCCATGGATTGGGTATGGCAATGGCCTCTGGCCTTGCAAGTGCGGGCGCGACTTTAATTATTAATGGCAATTCATCGCAAGAAAAAATCAACAACGCTGTGAATGAATATCGCGCAAAGGGTTTCAAAGCATTCGGCTACAAATTTAATGTAACCGAAGAAGATCAAGTTATCGCAGCCGTTGATCAGATTGAACAAGACCACGGCCCTATCGATATTCTTATCAACAACGCGGGCATTATTAAACGCACGCCATTGTTAGAAATGACATTGGAAGATTTTGAAGAAGTCATCAAAATCGATTTGACCGGTGTATTTACCATGACCCGCCCCGTTGCGCGCAAAATGGTTGAACGTCGCCAAGGCAAAATTATCAACATCTGTTCCATGATGAGTGAGTTGGGGCGCAATTCCGTCGGAGCATACGCCGCGGCCAAAGGCGGATTAAAAATGCTCACAAAAAATATGGCAACCGAGTGGGCAAAATACAATGTGCAAGTGAACGGCATTGGCCCAGGCTATTTTGCCACCAGCCAAACCGAAGCGA
>DAOORH010000402.1:0-3476 GCA_035389145.1 Cellvibrio sp. | reverse complement strand
GCCGCGTATTCTGCGTCTTTGTCGGCTTCCATCAATTCTGGGTTTGCAATCCACGCTTCCATCTTCTGTGCGCGACGCTCAAGGGTGCGAACATCGCCGTAACCTTGTTCGATCATCCAACGCAACATAGTGATGTTAGAGGTCATGTACTCAATGATGGGTTCTTTATCCAGCTTGATAGTACAGCCAGCCGCAGAACGCTCAGCAGAGGCGTCAGAGATTTCAAACGCTTGTTCTACTTTCAGGATTGGCAAGCCTTCAACTTCGAGAATACGACCAGAGAAGATGTTCTTCTTGTTCTTTTTCTCAACCGTCATCAAGCCAGCTTTGATTGCATACAAAGGAATCGCGTTTACCAAGTCACGCAAGGTGATGCCGGGTTGCAATTCGCCTTTGAAGCGAACCAATACTGATTCGGGCATATCTAAAGGCATGACGCCAGTCGCAGCGGCGAAGGCTACCAAGCCAGAACCGGCTGGAAATGAAATACCAATTGGGAAACGAGTGTGCGAATCGCCACCGGTACCTACGGTGTCTGGCAACAACATGCGGTTCAGCCATGAGTGAATGATACCGTCGCCTGGGCGCAAAGAAACACCGCCACGGGTCATAATGAAATCAGGCAGGGTATGTTGAGTTTCGATGTCTACTGGCTTTGGATAAGCCGCCGTGTGACAGAAAGACTGCATGGTCAAATCGGCAGAGAAGCCCAAACAAGCCAAATCTTTCAACTCGTCGCGCGTCATTGGGCCGGTAGTGTCTTGAGAGCCAACAGTGGTCATATAGGGTTCGCAGTAGGTGCCGGGGCGAATACCTTTCACGCCGCAAGCTTTGCCCACCATTTTTTGCGCCAAGGTGTAGCCCTTGCCAGTATCGGCTGGTGATTCTGGCAAACGGAAGAGGGTGCTTGCAGGCAAGCCTAAAGAAGCGCGAGCTTTAGTGGTTAAACCGCGGCCAACAATCAAAGGAATACGGCCGCCAGCTTGTACTTCGTCGAGCAATACATCGGACTTGAGGCTGAATTCAGAAATCACTTCGCCGTTTTGGTTCAGGATTTTGCCGTCGTAAGGGCGAATCTCGATCACATCGCCCATATTCAATTTTTCTACAGGGGCTTCAAACACCAATGCGCCTGCGTCTTCCATAGTGTTATAGAAGATGGGAGCCACTTTGCTGCCGATACACACACCGCCAGTACGCTTGTTAGGTACGCCGGGAATATCTTCACCGATAAACCACAATACCGAGTTGGTCGCTGATTTACGTGATGAACCAGTTCCAACTACATCGCCCACAAATACCAAGGGGAAACCTTTGGTTTTAAGTTGTGCGATTTGTTTGATTGGGCCAATTGAACCGTCAACATCTGGCGTTAAACCTTCACGTGCCATTTTGAACATGGCTAAGGCGTGAAGTGGGATGTCTGGGCGTGACCAAGCGTCTGGCGCTGGTGACAAGTCATCGGTATTGGTTTCGCCGGTCACTTTTAATACGGTGAGCTTGGTGCTTTCTGGCACTTTAGGCTTGCTGGTGAACCATTCAGCATCGGCCCAAGATTGAATCAATTCTTTGGCGAACTTGTTGCCTGCTTTAGATTTCTCTTCAACATCGTGGAACGCATCAAACATCAACAAGGTGTGTTTAAGTTCATTAGCGGCCAATTGCCCTAATTCAGCGTTATCCAAGAGGTTTACTAAGGTTTCGATGTTGTAACCACCGAGCATCATGCCGAGCAGTTTAATTGCGAGAGGTTTATTAATGAGAGGAGAACTAGCTTCGTCTTTCAAAATTGCGCTTAAGTAAGCGGCTTTAACGTAGGCGGCTTCGTCAACGCCTGGCGGAACGCGGTTGGTGATTAAATCTAATAAGACTTCTGCTTCACCAGCAGGTGGGTTTTTCAGCAGTTCGACCAATCCAGCAACTTGTTCTGCGTTTAATGGCTTTGGTGGAACGCCTTCGGCGGCGCGTTCAGCGACGTGTTTACGGTAAGCTTCAAGCACAATTTTATCCTCATTGGGTGGTTTTTACTCTCGCATGCAGGATCTCTGCGGCAAGAGACTATCCATGACCTTCATGGATGTGTTCCTACGCGCCGGGGCGGGTAGAAGCCAAATTAACAGCTCAGGCAAGAGCAGTAAATCGTGCTGAAAGTATACATGATGCGCGTTGGAGTGTTAACTCGAAAAGCTGCTTCTGTGGCCTTGCGAAACACAGATTTTATTGCGTGTTATTTGCGCAGAACCTTTCCTATAGTGCCTTTTGCAACGCTAGCTCAGGCTTTTATTGGGTCTATATGGTATGTTTGCGCCCCATACAAAATGAGATGCAAGGCCAGACCTTGAGCATCCGAAACACTTGCCGACAAAAATTAAGAAAACTCCAACTCTAACAGTTATTACAAGGTAGATATTTTATGAAATTAACTAAGGGCTTAGTTACGCTAACGGCAGTTTTAGGTACGTCAATTTTCGGTCTAACTGCGTGCGAGCAAAAGAAATCCGGGTCAGTTGTTGCGGCTCCAGCAGAAGTGTCTTCTCCATCTGTTGATGTTGCTTGCGGCGTGGCACCTTCAGGCGATTTGGTCGCTGAAAGGGTTGTAACAGCCAATTCGACCCGAACGGAACCCGGTTTATACGAAGGGCCGGTGTGGGTTAATGGTGCACTTTATTTTTCTGATTTTATTTTTACGCAAGGTTTCTCTTCGCGCATTCAACGTTTAAATAGCGATGGAACTTTAACCGTTGTAATGGAAGACTCCGGCAGCAATGGTCTGGCGGTGGATTCGCAGGGGGCACTTGTAGCGGGCACACACAAATATAAAAGTTTATCTCGCTACAATATCGCAACAGGTGAGCGAACTTCAGTTGCCGAAAAATTTAATGGTAGTGTATTTAATTCTCCTAATGATTTAACTATCGCGAAAGACGGCACTATTTACTTCACTGATCCTGATTATCAGCGCGATGCTGCACCCGGCGGCCAAGAAAAAACAAGTGTTTATCGAGTGGGCACTGATGGTGTCGTGACATTAGTAGATGACACCTTAACAAAACCGAATGGTATAGCCTTATCCTTAGATGAAAGTGTGCTTTATGTAAACGGGGGTACAGAATCCGGTGCAGTTATTCGCAGTTATCCAATTATTAATGGAATCCCTCAAGCAGGCAAAAATTTTGTGACGGGTATAGGTGGCCCTGACGGAATGACATTGGATTGCAAAGGCAATATATATTTGACCGAACATGTTGAAAAACGTGTGCGAGTTTTCACCCCAGCCGGAGAAAATATCGCCACAATCAATGTGGATGCAAATATTACTAACGCTGCATTTGGCGGGGCTCAAGGTAAAACATTATATTTAACCGGTGCTGGCTCCTTGTGGAAAATAGAGCTTGGTCTCACGGGTAATCCCTATTAGTTGTTTATGATGCTCTTATACAAACCCGTTAGAACACCTTGCGTCGGAATTTGCTCTA
>DAOORH010000401.1:0-3485 GCA_035389145.1 Cellvibrio sp. | reverse complement strand
AAGCACCTTTTTCTCCGTCGGTTTTAGGATTGTTTAAATGTGCACTAATGGTAATAACACCGCCGCGCGCGTAGGCTTTTCTGATTTGCTGGGTGACATCACCTTCTGGCCTTGGCGCCACAATCGAAAGCGAATCCCAACCATACACTGCTGCAAAATCGCCCACCGAATTGAAGGTATCCGATTCGGTACCATCGGTTTTTTTGATGGTTATGCCCTGCGTCGTTTCATGCTGGTGACCAAACATAATTGCTTTTTGGCGATTGGTTTTTAAAAACGCAAACAGCGAACGGGTTTCAGGTGTTGCATTGGGAGTTACGATGTTGATTTCAATCGGCGCTTCAGCGGCCTGTGGGGATTGAGTAGCGTAAGATTGGAAGGATAAAAAGGTAAAAAAAGCAGCAATAGCATTGACCGCAAGTGCCGAATAGCACCTTGAATAGGTTGATTTTCTCATGGTTTCCTCGAATTGGTATGAAAGTCAAAAAAACGTCCCTTTATCGTTATTTTTCCTTCTACCTAGCCCACCGCCGCATTTCTGCAATTGATTTTGCCGGCAGTGTAACCGAATACATTCATGAGCTAAACCTATTCTAGAAACCTAAACACAACTTTATAATTTTCTTAAAGCAGGACGGATTTACGTGGAGTATCTAACTCGAATCCCCAAATCAAAGGAAAGGCGGATTTCATCTGCAGATAATTCTTTCGGAAAGTAACAACCAGAGAGATGCGCCTGACAAAAACTTGCCCCCTCCAACTTGGCTTTACTGAAATCTATGCCGCGCAAATCGGCACCGCGGAAATAGGCATCGCTCAAATCCAAACCATCGGCATCCAAATTGCGCAAATCCAAGCCGCGAAAGTCACCACCACACAACAAACCTTCCGTAACCTCACCAGCGGCTTTGCGTTTATTAAATTCGTCTACGTGCTCTGTTCGCAACAAATCGTAAAGCGCATTGTGATGAACAATAGGCTTAGTCATAACAACTCCTGAAGGGGTATGTTTCTTTTTAAATGTGGCGATTAAAGTTCAACGGTTAAACATGCATCACTCTAATTCAATTTGACTATAGCCTAGCGCGGCCATTTTGCTCAAGTTTGAGGATAGGAATACAAATTTGTACGCATTGAATGGCAATTTAATTGGCCAAGCGGTAAACTTGTTTACCAGCTGCAACATAGCAGTAGCGCTAGGTTTTAATTAAATTTCCGGTAAGCGCAACCCTCGGTCAAATACCTCAAACGCACTAACTCAATTCACATTTATGTGAACGTCGGTCTATGTCTTACGCATTGATTGCTAGGCCGCCATCTTGAGTAACGCCTTCAAAATAAAGACGGGCCAAAATGCCCCTTCAAATACCGCTGAGGAATTGTAAGAATGAATTTTATTCATGACGATTTTCTACTCGATACTGAGCAAGCTAAAGAGCTGTATCACAACTACGCCAAGCAAATGCCCATTATTGATTACCACTGTCACCTACAACCAGAACAAGTAGGCGACAACAAACAATTCCGTAACCTAAGTGAAGTCTGGCTAGCGGGCGATCACTACAAATGGCGCGCTATGCGTTCTAACGGTATTGATGAGCGCTATTGCACCGGTGATGCCAGCGACTGGGAAAAGTTTGAGAAATGGTGCGAAACTGTTCCTTACACCCTGCGCAACCCGCTTTACCACTGGACTCATCTTGAACTGCGTAAGCCGTTCGGTATTACCGATCGCTTGCTCGACAGCAGCAATGCCAAGCGCACTTGGGATCAATGTAACGAAATGCTCGCTACCCCAGAATTCAGCGCGCGCGGTTTAATGGCTCAAGCCAATGTGAAAATGGTGTGTACTACTGATGACCCTATTCACGACTTAGCCCATCACCAAAAAGTTGCTGCAGACACATCTTTCAAATCAGCAATGTTACCCACTTGGCGCCCAGACCGTGCAATGTCAGTGGAAAGTGCAGCGGCATACAACAAGTATATTGACCGCTTGGCTGCGGTAGCTGATATCAACATCAGTACCTTTGATGATTTGATGGCTGCGTTAAATAAGCGTCACGATTTCTTCCACGCTAATGGTTGTCGTTTATCGGACCACGGCTTAGAAACGGTTTACGCAGCGGATTACACCGAAACTGAAATCAAAACGATCTTCGCCAAAATTCGCGGCGGCAATGAATTGAATGCGGTTGAAATTGAAAAATTCCAATCGGCCATGATGGTTGAATTTGCATTTCAAGATCACGCTAAAGGTTGGGTGCAACAATTCCACATAGGCGCAATTCGCAACAACAACCCTCGCCTGTTCCGCACCCTAGGGGCAGATACCGGTTTCGATTCCATTGGTGATCACAACTACGCTAAACCCTTAGCCAAGTTTTTAGGCAGATTGGACAGCGAAAATCGTTTAGCCAAAACCATTATTTACAATTTGAACCCACGTGATAATGAAATGATCGGCACCATGATCGGCAACTTCCAAGATGGCTCTTCCGCAGGCAAAATTCAATTTGGTAGCGGCTGGTGGTTCCTCGATCAAATGGAAGGTATGACTCGCCAGATTGAATCTCTGAGTCAACTAGGTTTGTTGAGCCGTTTTGTGGGTATGTTGACCGATAGCCGCAGCTTTTTGAGTTATTCACGCCACGAATATTTCCGCCGTATTTTGTGCGGAATTTTTGGTCGCGATATGGCCAAAGGCCTGGTGCCTAACGACACTAAAATGGTTGGCAAAATGATTCAGGATATTAGCTTTAACAATGCAAAAAATTATTTTCCTTTTAAGGTTCCTGAATAAAGAGGAGGTTCCAGAATAAAGAGGAAGTAATAAATAAGTTTTAATTAAACTGTTCAATAAAGCCCAGCACTGCTGGGCTTTATTTTTTTAACGAGATTGATCTGTGATAACTAACTCTCCGCTCGCTATGCTGAGCTTTGCCTTTTCCGTTACAGCACCTATTTTCGTGATGCTCCTGCTCGGCATTGTATTAAAACGCAGAGCCATGATTAATAATGAATTCATTAAAACTGCATCACAGCTGGTGTACAACATCGGTTTGCCGGTGATGTTGTTTAACACCTGTGCCACCGCACATTTCAGCGAGATGGCCGACAAAAATGTGCTTATTGCTTTTAGCATAATGACTGCGCTGGTTTTTATGGGGAGTTTATTAAGCGCTCATTGGCACTGCAAAGATTCCCGCGACCACGGCGTATTTATTCAAGGCGCATTCCGGGGAAACTTAGTGATTTTGGGTTTAGCTTTTTGCGCTAACGCCTATGGTGAACGCGGTTTAGCAATCGCTGCACTTCCAGTCGCAATGACAGTGGTATTTTATAATGTGCTCTCCGTTTATGCGCTTAACCGTAGCTTGCACACCGCCAACAGTTCAATCAAACCCACATTAATTGGTATTGCGAAAAACCCATTAATCATCGCGATTTTTCTTGGCTTAATAGTTAACGCAATAGCCCTACCA
>DAOORH010000400.1:0-3492 GCA_035389145.1 Cellvibrio sp. | reverse complement strand
GAATGTCACCAGACTGTAACACATATTATCTTGGCGCCAGATTAGACTACACATATCTTTAAAAGCCCCGTCTTCACGATTTTCTATAGGATTCCATCATGACTGTTAATGAGATCACGCCCGCATCACTGACTGATATTGAACAACAAATTGCCAAAGTAGCTGCCCAGCTTGAAGCAGCACGTGCGCAAGAATTTGCAGCCGCCGAAAAGGCTTTCTTAGCCGCACAAAAGGCAACTGCAACGGCTCAGGCTCGAGTCGATGATCTCGAAGCAAAAGCAGGCACCACCCCAGCCGCACTCACGCGTTTGAAATCCGCTCAAGCAGCTTTGGTTAGCCAACAAGAACAACTGGCCAGTGCCAACGGGGTTTATAGCGCTCTGGTCGCCGCGCAAGAAGCCGCTGACAAATTTGCCACAGATGTGGCTAAAGTCATGGCCGGCAAAAAGCTCGGCAAGAAAATTAAATTCACCAAGAAAGAAAAAGCGGTTATTAAAGAAGACAAAAAAGCGGCGAAGAAAATTGCTAAAGCCGAGAAAAAACTCGCCAAAGAAAAAACCAAGAAAGATGCCAAAGCGGCCGCTAAATTAGCAAAAGAAAATGCAGCAATTGACGTAGCAGAAACGGATGTCGCAAAAGCGGTTGTGACTAAACCTGTGCGTAAAACAGCTGTCAAAAAAGAGCCTGTGCAGAAAGCGCCTGCAGTAACAACTCCTGTAGCTAAATCCCCTGTTAAAAAAGCACCTGTTAAAAAAGCACCTGCAAGAAAAGCCCCTGCGAAAAAAGCTATCGTTGAACTGCCCGCGCTTAACAACGAAACGCTAGCTGAAACGGCTGAAGTACCTATTGTTCAGGCTGTGCTTGCCGAAATATCAACACCGCTGGTTGAACAAAATCAAGAAGTACCCGCTCAAAATGAATCTGCGATTGAAACAGTTTCCACACCAGAATCGGCACCGGTAAATGGCAATATAGAAACACCTAACACCGAGGTTTAATTTCAAGCGCGCCTATTTCACGCAGAGAACAAACAGGCGCGTTGATTTTGATAAGTTAGAATTTTCTTAGCAACAGCTCAATCACATTCTGGCCCACAGCTAACGCAGACAAATAAACTTCAAGATTAGATTTAATAGGTGAATCTTGCGTTTGTGTTAGCTGTTGCGACCAAGCTTCAATTTCTAGTAATAATTTCTTTTCTGCCAACAATTCCGCTTGTTTGATCGAGGTGCGTATTTGCGCTTGAGTTTCGTCTTGCGCATAGCCCACCACAGGCTCTTTTAATAGACGACGCAGTAATCGCAATGGCTCAACGACTTGTTGAGTCCACACGTGGATATGCGATTGTAACTCGGCAAACTGAGCGTCACTCAGGTGTTTGCCAGACTCATCCATCCAACGCAAACCTATCAGCAAGCAAACATTCACCTTGTAAGTGTCTTGCAAATGTACGCAGATCTCCGCGATTTTCGGTTGCGCATAAAAGACTAAGGCGAAATCCCAAAGGCGCTGAGGTGACGTAGTTGTGGTCATAGAATCATCTGTTTAGCTGGCCGCAAAGGTTATTCAGTCTGCTAGAATGCGCGCCATGATTCAATTACAAAATATCTCACTGCAGCGCGGCCCCAAATTTCTTTTGGATGCAGCCGACCTCACAATTTACCCAGGCCAAAAAGTGGGCCTGATTGGTGGCAATGGCACCGGTAAATCTACCCTCTTTCAAATGTTGCTGGGCAAACTCGCCAGCGATACCGGCACCTTGGATATTCCCAAGCAGTGGCGGGTTGCGCATATGGCGCAAGAAGTTGGCCACACCAGCCGCAGCGCGCTCGATTATGTGCTGGATGGCGATAGCGAATTGCGCCGCCTTGAACGCGAAATTATTGCTGCAGGTAGCGATGGCGACAAACTCGCCCATCTTTATGGCGATATGGAAAATATCCATGCCTATTCCGCTCCTGCACGCGCGCAGCAGTTATTAAATGGTTTGGGTTTTAATTCCGGCGATGATGCACGCCCCGTCACAGATTTTTCCGGTGGTTGGCGCATTCGTTTAAACCTTGCACAAGCCTTGATGTGCCCATCGGATTTATTATTGCTCGACGAACCCACCAACCACTTGGATTTAGATGCAACTCTGTGGCTAGAAGAATGGCTTAAGCGCTATGCGGGCACACTGATTATTATTTCGCATGACCGCGATTTCTTGGACAATATTGTTGATCGTATCGTCAATATTGAACGCCAAAAGCTCGATAACTACAGCGGCAATTATTCATCCTTTGAACGTCAACGCGCCGAAAAACTCGCGCAGCAACAAGCGACCTTTGAGAAGCAACAAGAACGTATTGCACACGTTGAAAGTTACATTCGCCGCTTTCGTGCATCTGCCACCAAAGCGCGCCAAGCGCAGAGTCGCATTAAAGAATTAGAACGCATGGAAAAAATTTCCGCTGCGCATGTGGATTCGCCATTCAGCTTCACCTTTACCTGCTCCGATAAAATGTCGGTGCCCTTGGTACATATTTCCGGTGCGGATATTGGTTACCAAACCGAGAACAGCGAAGCCAAGAAAATTTTAAGCAAAGTAGAATTGGCCATTCGCGCTGAAACACGCATTGGTTTACTAGGCCCCAATGGCGCAGGTAAATCCAGTTTAGTGAAAACACTTTCTGGCGCATTACCTTTACTTGCCGGCGAACGCACTAACGGCGAACATTTTAAACTCGGCTATTTCGCGCAGCATCAATTAGAAGCTCTGGATATTAATGCCTCGGCTGCATTGCACATTCAACGCCTATCGCCCATGGCGCGCGAGCAAGAAATTCGCGATTTTCTCGGCAGTTTTGATTTTCACGGCGAGCGTGCGTTTGAACCTATTACACATTTTTCTGGCGGCGAAAAAGCGCGTTTGGCCTTAGCAATAATCGCGTGGAAAAAGCCTAACGTACTTTTACTCGATGAGCCCACGAACCATCTCGATTTAGAAATGCGCCATGCGCTCACAATGGCTCTGCAAGATTTTGAAGGCGCCGTGATTATCGTTTCGCATGATCGCCATTTGTTGCGCAATACGGTCAATGAGTTCTTGCTAGTAGCCGATGGCAAAGTTAGCGAATTCGATGGCGACTTAGAAGACTATTACAAATGGTTGCTGCAAGAACGCCAAGCACAAGCCGCTGCAGAAGAAAAATACGCACCAGAAAATGAAAATAAGGTTGATAAAAAAGCTCAGCGCCAACAATCCGCAGCGCAACGCCAGCAATTAAAACCGCTAACCAATAAACTGAAAAACCTAGAAAGCCAAATGGAAAAGTATCAAACCAAATTGGCTGATATTGAAACTCAACTAGGCGACAGCAGTATTTACGACGATAAAAATAAAGCCAACTTACAACAGCTGTTGTTAGATCAGGCTAAAGTTCAACAGCAGTTGGATGAAGCAGAAGAGAATTGGTTGTTGATTAGCGAAGAGATTGAAGCGGCGAGTAA
>DAOORH010000399.1:0-3503 GCA_035389145.1 Cellvibrio sp. | reverse complement strand
AAGTTCGCCTGCCCATACTTATGGATCAGCTTGTTAATATGTTTCGCATACAGGCTGAAAATAAAGGCCTGCAATTTATTTATGAATGTACAGATCGCCTGCCTGAATTGGTACGCACCGATGAAAAACGTCTACGTCAAATTCTGATTAATCTATTATCTAACGCCATTAAATATACCGATTCTGGCAGCGTATTTTTTAAATTGCGCTATCGCAACCAAGTGGCCGAGTTCACTGTAAAAGATACCGGCGAGGGTATAGCACCTGAAAATTTAGACCGAATATTTAGACCGTTTGAACGCCTGCGTCGCCCCGGCTCTACCGCAACAGGAACAGGGCTTGGTTTAACAATTACGCGTTTGCTCACTGAAATTATGGGCGGTGATATTTCAGTAAAAAGCGTGCCCGGAGAAGGCAGCACCTTTAAAGCCAGTTTGATGCTGGCAAGTATTACTGCACCGCTCAGCGAGCCCATTCGCGCACCTGTGCAAACTATTTACGGTTACGAAGGTAAAGCGCGTACTATCATGCTGGTAGATGATGAAGAAACTCATCGCCAATTAATGCGCACACTGTTAACGCCTTTAGGGTTTAGAGTCATTGAAGTGGATAATCCACTAAATGCTTTAAGGGTTTTTGCACAACAAACACACGAAAATAATCGACCTGATTTAATTATGCTGGATGTTTCCATGCCTGTATTAGATGGCTGGTCATTAGCAAAGCAGTTGCGCCAAGCACATTTTCACTCTCCGATTATTATGGTCTCCGCCGATGCGAGCGAAGGCCGTAATCAATCGCCAGAAACACCGCTATTGCACGATGCTTACATCACCAAGCCCGTGCAACTACAAGCTCTACTCGACCAAATTCAAGCACTGCTAAATTTGCAGTGGCGCTATGAGCCGGCCACTGAAAGCCAGCCAATCAGCAACAGTCTTATCAACACAATGGAATACCCAGCGATGAACACCTGGATGATATATCGCACCTAGCTCGTATTGGCCATAAGAAAGGATTGCAGGAAAAAATTATTCAACTTGAACAACAGGGCTTAGCATCTGCTGACTTTATTCAGCAATTAAAAATGCTCACCAATAATTTTCAATTTGAGAAAATTGTTCAGTGGGTTGATTCAGAACTTAATGACCCCTTAGAAGTTGTTGGCACCCTAGAGTAATTCACCATGAGCAGCAAGCAAGAGCGAAACGTCGTACTGGTTATTGATGACAGCATAGAAAGCATTCATATGCTAAACGATGTGCTTGAAGAGGCAGGCTTTACCGTATTAGTGGCACTCGAAGGTTCTCAGGCTTTAACCATTACTAAAAATATCAAGCCGGATATTATTTTGCTCGATGCCATAATGCCCAATATGGATGGCTTCGAAACCTGCAAACAATTAAAACATAACCCGCAACTCATCGATGTACCCATTATCTTTATGACGGGATTAAGTGATACCGAACACGTAGTTATGGGCCTTACCGCTGGCGGCGTAGATTATGTAACCAAACCCATTAACGCCGATGAAATTATCGCCCGTATGCGTGTTCACCTGACCAATGCACGCATGACCCAAAGCGCGCGTATGGCATTAGACACTGCTGGGCAATATTTATTTACCGTAGATTTACATGGACAATTATTGTGGGCGACGCCGCAAGTAAATCAATTATTAGCGGCTGCAGAAAGTGGACATGCCATAGAACCTTTGAGCTTACGCTTAGCTTCCGTATTAGCGGATTGGTTAAAGCACAAACCTGAAACAGGGCACCATTTAAAACTGCCCAATTTATTGCAGCCATTGACGATTGAAATGCTTAACCTTATTGATAACCGCGAATACCTATTGCGCTTATCCAACCCTCATAAACCCGCAGACGACACCCTCGCACTCAAAGAGCAATTTGGAGTAACGGGGAGAGAGGCTGATGTACTTTTATGGATTGCCAATGGAAAAACTAATCGCGAAATAGGCCAAATTTTAGACATGAGCCCGCGCACTGTTAACAAACACTTGGAACAGGTTTTTCGCAAACTTGGGGTTGAGAATAGGACGTCGGCTGCAGCAATTGCGATTAAATGCTTAGCGAAAAACTAAGATTCCATGGGCAGAGAAGCTCTTAGTGAATAACTTTTGTTAGGGTAATGATTAGCAGAAAACGCTACGCCTAAAGCACCGAATACTTAAGCACTGAATACCTAAGCACTAAAAACCTAAGTTACTACCAGTGTTTAGACGTAATGATTGTGTTCGACTATCTAACAGGTTGTTAGATGGGGCGTACTTTGTTTGCACATGGGCCTTTTTGACCTTGGCCAACATCAAACTCAACCGCTTGGCCTTCATTTAACGTGGCATAACCGCCGCCAGCTTGAATTTCAGAGTGGTGAACAAACAGATCTTTACTACCGTCTTCAGGGGTAATAAAGCCGAAGCCTTTAGTTGCATCAAACCACTTAACTGTGCCTTTACTCATAGATATTCTTCTTTAAGGTGAAAATAATTGCCGTATCCGCTATCACCATGACGAAAACAGTTCCGCATTCTTACACAGTTATTCATTTATCGGTAATTTAAAATTATGCCAATAGATATAAAAGGGCAGCCTGCTCGCACAGACTGCCCTTCTATGATTGAAACTTACGGTTAACTCAGACTTATTTCTTCTGATTCGCTTTCACATATTTCATTTGATTCACAAAGGTATCAACCCAGTAAATATTTTTATTTGCGGCCAAATATTTCAGCAATTCTTCATGCGCCTCAACAGTCACGCTTAAGTGATCGCCACCCACACCGTGGAAAGTGAAGTTCGCCATAGTGCCTTTAGCGGCAGCTTCTTTTACGATATCAATGAGTTGCTGACCCGTAACGCCCGCAGGAAAAGCAACGGGAACCGCATAGGGATCAAGCTTATTCATATCAGGCACTACGTTGCCACTCTCCAATTTGATAGCGACAAATTCTGATTTAACAGCATCAATATAATTTTGACCACCTGCTTCTTTATCAACACAGGGCGCCGTAAACGTGCGCTCGCGCTTACCGTCGATGGTGTACAGCATAGTATTAGACATAATCACTTGGTCCTTCATTTGCTCAACAGTCAAATTATCCAAGTTACGGTGCGAGCTAACCCAATCGCGGCCTGGTTTTGATTTTGAACATTGATGAAACAAGGTGTGATTACCTAACTCGTGGCCTTTTTTAGCCGCTGCGCGCCATTCAGGCAAACGCTTATCAATAGCCGCACTTGATAGCTGCAAATAGAAAGTACCTTTTAATCCGTATTTGTTGAGCGCAGGAATAGCATGATCCAATTGCGAATCTAAAGCGTCATCGTAAGCTAAGTTCACTGCAGCTTTTTGACCTTTGGGCCATTTAAATGCTTGCGCAGCATCTTCGGCACTTGTCGTTAGCGATGCAGAAAAAATTCCGACGAACATCAAACTTAGCATTTTCGTTTTTTTATTTATGTGCATATTTTTCACCTATT
>DAOORH010000398.1:0-3513 GCA_035389145.1 Cellvibrio sp. | reverse complement strand
TAATTAATGCGTTACTCGGCTCGTAAGCAGAGACGTGTGAATACTGGGGTACCAAGGGGCGAATGGCTGCCAACACTTTGGCAGCACTGATATTGTTGAGCTGAATAATTTGGGTGATGTAACCATCGTCACGAGATTTAATATTTTGCTCGGTGGGAATCGGCAAGTTGCGCGCCTCGCGGTTGACGATGATCCGCACCACGCCATCGCTTTCAAACGCGGTAAAGCCATGCACATCCAACACGGCCAAAAATAAATCGTAGAGGTCTTTTTTATTGAGGGGTTTAGTCGCAATAACACGTATAGGGCCGCGTACTTTAGGGTCAACAATAAAGGGTTTACCCGTCACTTCTTGAACAAACTTGGCCACTTCAACAATGTCGGTGTCTTTAAAGTTTACCGTCCACGTCTGCTCGGGCACACTGACTTTCGGCTCTGCCGCCATGAGATCACTGCCCACGCTTAACATGGCTAGCACCAACAGACTCTTAACGAATTTAGCTTTCACCGCATACCCTCTTTACTGAATCTCAACATTGACATTTATAACGCTAGCACCACGCTTGATCTCAAGACTAGCCGAGGTGGTATTGCCCATATTTTTATAAATTTCCATAATCTTGGCTGGGTTAGTTAACGGCATGCCGTTAATCGCCGTCACTACGTCATCGGCTTGCAGTCCAGCGGCTCTAAATCTTTCGGCGTCGCGGCCGGGGCGAATTTTGTAGCCAATCACCTGGCCATTCTCGCGATGAATACTCATAGCCACCACATCCGCCAAATTACGGCTAACCTCTGCCAAGGCGGGGTCAGCACTTGCGCGAGCGGGAGATTGCGCTTCTGGCCCATAAGTACTGATGCGGCCCGAAGGCAACTCGGCAGGTTTAGTGGCAATAGGTTGCGGGCTTTGAATGGTCTGCGGCTCGACCGCTGTATTCTGAGAATACTGAGCAGGCTGATATGTTTGAGGATGTTGATCGTTTTTATACAGCCAAAGAGACTCTTGCTGGCCATTGTTATTAATAATCACACGGTCATTCATCACCTTGAAAAGCGTAACATTGCTACCCACCGGCAAGGGCGCATTGACAGCGTAAACCTCTTGCCTGTCGCCAGAAGCAATAATAGCGCGCGCGGAATTATCATCGCTGCTCTCCATCACGCCCACCAAGGTTAAACTGAGGGAGGTATCCACCACTTGTGCACTAATGGCCGCCGGCTGATCTTGCTTGGGAGCATCTGCCTTGCCAAAAAGACTCAGGGCCTTCAATTGCGCGATATTAACCGAGCTACCCGAGCTGTTATCAGAAGCGACTGCGCCGGAAGCTGTAGCTATGGTGACAACTGCCTTGGGCAGCACTGGCGTTGGAAACAACAACCAAAACAACCGAGCCAAACTAAGGCTTAAAATAACGACCAGCAATAACCGCACAATAAATTGCCAAGTACTTAAAGGGACTTTGGCGATCACAGCTAAACACCGAGCAAATAACTGCTCCCATTCGGCGCTAGTTTGCGGAATAGCAAAACGGCTCAGCGATGAACGATTGGCTAACATAAGAAATGATTAATTCCTTCGCGAATAATCGCACAGAGGGTTCAATGAAATGCGGAATACCAAGCACTGAACGTGTTCATTATAGTTATAGGGTGAGGATTCTACTCTATCCCTATTACAAAAGCGAAAGCTTGGCAGGGATAATCGCCCCCCTGTGGCCGCATAAAAACGACTTGATTTTATTTATACATTAATGAACCAATTAAAATATCACCAATACACCTCTAATAAACTTAAAAATCATAATCAAAACAAAAAAGCACAGACCCGGCTGTGCTTTTTTGAGTAATTACTCTAAAAACTATAAAAATTTGAACTTCAACCGTTCCTCATTGCAACTGTTCCAGAACACCAATTCTGTACCATTCGCAGGAGTGGGGGAGCCGCCTGATGGATGGATACATTGACCACTGGACACATGACGCAAGCTGCCAGCTGCAGTCAACTCAAATTTCAATCTTGATTCGCCACAAGAAGGCCATGCAACCAACCTTGTCCAATTCCCGGGATTGCTACCACCACCCTCAGGGTGTAGACACCAACCTACCAGATGTTGAACCTCAAGATTACCATCCGAACGAAGAGTGAGGGTGACCGGGCTAGCATGAACAAAATACTCAGTACAACTTGCCAACCCAATGGCTTGCCCAGCATGCGTCGGCGACCCGCCAATTATATATGCGCACAAACCGCCTATATGCTGTAGTTTCCCACTAATTGGAGCTGAAGGATTAGCTGAGCTCGAACTCGATGCAGTACCTGAACCAGCTAAACGATATTGAAATACAGAGTCAGTTTTTCGTCCAGCACACACATTATTTTGACGAGTTTCGACAACACTAAAACCAGCTGGCGCAGACTGATTACATATCCACAAGCCATCTCGAGGGGTGCTAATGGTAAATTGGTTCGTCGTTATTACCGACGCATCACCGCCACATGTGTTGGCGTCCGACCAACCCTCTGTTGCAACCCAACCTGAAGGAAGCCTTAATGGGATGGTAACAGCACAAACGCGTCGCCCATTACTTGGAGCCTCAGCAGTGTACCTATAGCCTGATGCACATGTAGTTGAAAGGACTGAAGTGACGCGAATAACAACCTGAGAAGAAGGTACATCCTGAGAATTACAATAATCTGCAGCAGAAGCCTGAACGGAACAAAGCGCCCCCAAAAAAACTAAGCCCAATACTCTTAAAATCATACATGTATTCCTTAAATATAAAATCATTAAAAAAACACCAACAGAGGTGAAACGATATTAGAGCATAGAATGTCGCCCAAATAACAGCTTTAAAGCTTTGCACATTGATACGCTATTACTTATCGCGCAATAGGTCGCGGATTTCCGTTAGTAATAACTCCTGCGAAGTAGGTACAGCTGCCGGGGCAGGCTCTTTCGCTTTAACTTTATTAATCACTTTAATCAGCATGAAAATCGCAAAGGCGATAATCGTAAAATCAATCATGGTTTGCAGAAACTTACCGATTGAAATCACTACCGCTGGCGTTGCGCCTTCGGCCGCCTTTAGTGTGATCACCAAATCGCTAAAATCCACACCGCCAATCAACAAACCAATGGGCGGCATAATGACATCAGCCACAACGGACGTTACGATTTTGCCAAAGGCGGCACCGATAATAATCCCCACCGCCAAATCAACCACATTACCCTTTACCGCAAAATCTCTAAACTCTTTTAAAACGCTCATATTGATCCCCTTTGTATAAAAACCCACCAACACTATAGAAAAATATTCTTTCGGGGTTTTTATACCCGATAACGCGTGCCAAACCAAGTAGGCATGTTCACGATATGCATGAAACTCAATCGTCTTCCCTGTTTAAATTTAAACCCACCTGCCCATCTTCATCGACGAATACATTAACCACTATAGGACGATGCTGTTGAAAAACTAAATTGACCAAGGCACCATCATTTGTTCAAATAGCTT
>DAOORH010000397.1:0-3515 GCA_035389145.1 Cellvibrio sp. | reverse complement strand
GTCAGCGGGTTTGCGTAGGCACACATGTTTGAACACTTTTTCCACTTGGCAGCTGGCGAAGGCCTGACTGTAGGCCAGTTCCATACCCATGCTTTTGGCGCCTGAGCCATTGCCATTGCCAAGCGGGGTTGAGCGCCAGCCTAAGTTGCTGTTAATGCCTTCGCGCCAATAGTTTTGCCAATCGTCATTAGCGGTGACATAACCGTAAGGGAAGGTACTGCTGTTTTGCAGGTATTTTTTCTCTACGCGGCTGCCTGTGGTGGCATCGTTAACGCCTTCTGCGTTGTAGTGTATGGCGCCATTCACGGCATCTGGGTCGCTGGCGCTGTCAAATTCATAGTCGTAGTAGGCGTAAGCTTTGGTGAGCGGGTCCATACCGTTGTGACAGCCGATACATCCGTTTAGGAATACGCGGCTATCGCCACCGGGGCTACGGCTGACATCTTGGCGAATGAAATCCGGCACGCGAGTGATGTCATGCACCTGTTCAAGATCGCGGCAGAGGTGATTGATGAGGGTAAAGCGGAACATGGCGCGGTTGGTACCGGCGATAAAAAATGCCTTAGCAGCGGCACGGCTGGTAATCACACCAGAGGTGGCTTCCGCCGGTAAGCCGTTTAGCGTTGACTGCTTAACGGCAATGAATTTGGTGGGGTCTTTGAGTTCTACGCCCTGATCTTCAATGGCCTGATAGTGATTGTTGTTGCTGTTGGAGTAGGCAGGCAGGCCGAGGTTGGGGCTGGCGATGTAGGTGATATCGTCATACAAGAGCTTGCGGAAGTCGGCATTGTCGCGCACCAAGCCAATCACGGTAGCGGTGTAGTCATTCAGTGGGGCGAACACCGTCTGCTCGCGGTTGGTCCAGGGCGTGGCCATATTTTTCAGGACTACGCTGTAAAAGGCTTCATTGTTCATTGCCAATTGCACTGCTTGGTCTTTTTGGCCTGCGTCTAAGAAAGCCGCCATTTGCAGCAGTACAGTTTCGCTGGGTGGCACCCCTGCAACCCGCTTGTGGATTTGCAGCGCCTGTTCGCGCGAGCCAGCCTGAGCGCCAGTGGCGAGTAAGCAGGCACTTACACAGGCGATGCCCATGCAAAGGGAGCGAAAGTAAGTGCGTTTAGACATCAGCCACGTGGGAATGGCTGCATTGAGGGCGTTGGTGATAATTAAAAGGGTCACGGCTGCTCCCGAAGCTATGCTAGTCATCAAACAATAAAATTCTGGGTTGATTATAGGCGTAGGATTTGGCTAAACCTGTGCCTCGCTCGCAAATAATGCTGACAACTCAATCACATAATCGAAATTGCTTATTGAATATGTGAAGTCCGTAGCAAAGGATTTTTAGCATTTCATAAATCCCCTACTAATTCGTGATTAAATCGAGAGATTGGCCTATACACTTCACTGACAATGAAGCTTGCTCATTATTGAGCTTATTCTTCCCCCACGTTAAGTTCACAGAAGTTAAGGCAGTTTGCTTATGTTGCGACCACAAACCTCAAACTTGGCCAGCAAAGCCCTTCTAAACGCCTTTGTTGTTGGCGCGCTTTCTCTTTTTCTTAGTGCTTGTGGCGGCGGTGGTACCAGTACGACCCCTAGCAGTGGCCAGCAACCAGATCCTGTCGCGGTGGATTTACCCATTGCCTACATTAAACGCCCTATTCCTGTGGATGAAGACGGCGTACCTGTATTTCCAGAGTTGTTAGACCCCAAAGCCTTTAATCCGGGTGCGGCTGTTTATCTCAAAGATCGCGCTACGGCGACTACCGCGTCCATTAATATTACCGCTGCGGCCTTTGACCAAGGCGCCTTGTACGATGTAAAGGACTTAAGCGTAAGTGCCGATGGCAAAAAGCTGTTATTTGCAATGCATCCACCTATGTTAGAAAACGTCACCCCAGCGAATCAGCCCAAATGGCAGATTTGGGAGTACACCTTAGCCACTAAGATTTTACGACCAATTATCACCTCCAGCATTGTGGCGCAGCAGGGGGATGATTTGAGCCCGCGCTATTTGCCTGATGGTCGCATTCTGTTCAGCTCTACCCGTCAGGTGCGCAGCAAAGCTATTTTGTTGGATGATGGCGGCGGCAAACCGCAGTTTTTAGCCTTGGAAGAGGGCGGCAACGACACCGCGTTTGTGCTGCACACTATGAAAGATGATGGCACCGACATTCAGCAAATTACCTACAACCAAAGCCACGATTTACAGCCCACAGTGCTGCAAAACGGCAAGGTGCTTTATACCCATTGGGATCAGTTTGCGACGAATAAGCTAAGTTTTTACACCGCCAATCCCGATGGTACTCAAGTAGAACGTCATTACGGCTACTTCAGCATGAATATAGCGCCGGCGGCCAATGCGCCTAGAAATCGTCTTTTCCGCCCACAAGAAATGCCCGATGGCCGCATAGTTGCCATCCTCAAGCCAGAAGGAGCTCTGCTTGGCGGCGATATGGTGGCAATCGATACCAAGCACTTTTTTGAAAATGACCTGCAAATCCCGGCGGGTGGCGGCACTGGCACCACGGCGCAAAACCCAATTTCTATTTTGCCGATCAATATCAACGTTGGTGCCGCTGAGTTTTCGCAACACGGCCGCTATTCTGCGCTTACGCCACTGTACGATGGCACCAATCGTTTATTGGTAAGCTGGAGTGAGTGCCGGTTAATTGAGCCTGCCGCCAAACGTTTAGTACCCTGCACGCCCACATGGCTGGCAACTGCGGGTGTTATAGAAGCAGCGCCCATTTACGGTATTTGGGTTTATAACATCACCGCGCAAACCCAGCAGCCGGTAGTCTTGGCCGAAGAAGGTCAAATGTTTACTGAGCCAGTTTCCATAGAGCCGCGCGCGCCTGCCACTTATTTGCAGCCTAAAATTGATGCGGACTTAGCAGCCAAATCCTTGGGCGCGATTCATATTCGCAGTGTTTACGACATGGATGGCACCTTTAACAATTACGGTGCGTCAGCCTTTACCAGCATCGAACAAATTGCCCAAGCCGCACCCGACAGCCGCCCTGCGCGTTTTGTGCGCTTGATAAAAGCAGTCTCCATTCCCGATGATGTCACTGCCAATAATCTGGGTGATAACACCTATGGCAACCTCTTTAACCAGTTAAGTGGTTTGCGCGAAATTTTGGGTTATGCGCCGGTAGAGCCGGATGGCTCAGTCAAAGTAAAAGTGCCAGCCGATGTGGCCTTCACGCTGGAAGTGCTGAATAAAGATGGTAAGCGCATAGGGGCTTTACATCGCAATTGGTTACAAGTTCGCCCAGGTGAAGTACGTGAGTGTAGCGGCTGCCACAATGCGGTTACTGTCAATGCGGGCCATGGCCGAAGCGATGCAGAGTTGCCCAGTATCAATAAGGGAGCAACTTCCGCAACCTTTACCAACGGTATTAGGTTTGATGCTTTGGGTACACCGGCGGCGGCCACCGCGGGTGAAACTATGGCCGAGTTTGCGAGCAAAACAACATTCTGATTAATAGCGGGAGACGCGAGTACTTGCG
>DAOORH010000396.1:0-3543 GCA_035389145.1 Cellvibrio sp. | reverse complement strand
CGTTTACGTCCAGCCAATGCATATAGGCATCGAACCATTTATTGCTGGTACGATCAGGGTTACCTAAACCGAACCCATGCCCGCCGTTCTGGTACAAGTGAAATTCCACGGGAACCTTGGCGTCATACCATGCCTTGATGAGGCCTGCGTCACCGCGAAACAAGAAATCATCGGCTGCTAGCGCAACAAACATTGGCGGAGCATTTTTAGGGACTTCTACGGCATCCAGTGAACCGTAAATGGGTGAAATAAACGCTAACTTGGCTTTCTTGGACTGAAGTGTTGTGGCCATGGTTAACCGAGCGCCAGCGGAAAAGCCCATCATTCCAATTTTGTTGACGTTTACATTCCACTCTTTAGCGCGACTTGTAATCATCGCATAAGCTGCCTCTACATCCTGAAGCTGATTGGTGAAGTCACCGTTCGGTCTTCTTGGCGGTGCTCTATCCGCTGCAGGTTTTGCTGCATCGGCCATGCGCTGGCTCATTTGATTTTCAAATGCTTCCAGCGTGTCTGCCGTAGGTTGAAGACGGTACTTGAGAACAAATGCATTGATGCCGCGAGCAGCGAGTGCCTCTGCAACTTCCCAGCCTTCATTACCCATTGAAAGCCACATGAATCCACCACCTGGTGCAACGATTACCGTCGTTCCGTTGGCCTTTTTGGGGCCCGCTAAAAATGGAGTAAGGGTCGCTTTGGAAATATTTCTCGCCATAGGGTCCCCCCACTGACGGAACCAAGATTCTTTAGCAGGCTGATCCGCTACACCACCCGTACCTAAAGGTATTGCGTTAGGCTCTTTAGGTGCCTCAATAGGATACATTTTTCCATCTTGCGCAAATGCTGCAGCGCTAATGAGCCAGACAAAACCTAAAACCGATAATTTTGAAAAAATATTTAATTGCCGCTGCATATTATTATCTCCAAACAAGATTGAATTTTTTGTTATTCAAAAGATCTTTAGTGTTCATATATAAAAATGAAAACTTCTTCAGCCAAAGAAAACCGCAGAAAACTCGATATTTTACAAAGCAAGAGCCGGCAGCCTTACCCACAATATATATTATATTACAAATTAGAAGCAAGGACGAATAAATACTGTGCGGCCGAGAGAGCTTCAGCTTCATTGGGCGTTTTCTTCGGCCAAGGCAGACAGTTGCACCTGCGCGGCATTTTTAAACCGACATACTTGTAGATCACGCGCAGGCCCGCTAGGCTGCGCTCAATTCAAATCTTCTATTAATTGGTTTTCTATGCGCTTTGTTTCGTATTTAATCTGGCCACTGATTTTTGTTGGGCAACTGCTGGCAACTGGCTTGCTGGCATGGCATTTATTGGCACAGATAAATTTCGCCTACCCCACCGGCTATAAATTGCTGGGGTTGGATACCCATATCGCTAAATTCGCACCGCGTAATCGCTACATTCACGGCTTTGAATTTACCCGCCCTAAGGATCACTGGGATTTATTCGCACAAATTACTCACGCAGTACAAAACAATGGCGAAGGTTTGGAGGAGATTCATTTTACGCTGCCGAACGACACTAAAATTCCGTTAATGCACAATGCAGAAATCATTCACTTACAGGATGTGAGTCATTTGATTCACACGTTTTATCTTGTAGGCATTGCCGGCTTTTTTATGTGGATTATTTCTTTAGCGATTGCTTATCGACAAAAATTAAGCTTCCCTTCCCTGCGCAATATAGTTCTCGGCTTTTGCGGTGGTATTTTTATTATTAGTGCTATTGTTTTAAGCCTAGGCGCCACCAAGGTATTTTATTGGCTCCACACCAAAGTATTCCCAGAGGGACATCAGTGGTTTTTTTATTACGAAGATTCGCTGATGACAACGCTAATGAAGGCGCCGGACATTTTTGCGTTTATTGCGACATTATTGTTAGTTGTGCTGATGATTATTTGGGGGCTTTCTACGCTTGGGATGGCGCGGTTGTTCAGTAAGAATGCAGTAGTGGAGCAAGCAGCAATCACAACCACTAACAACAAGAATAGAAAGAAAAGGAATTAGAGATTCAACTTAGATGGATGCAATTTCTTCAGGCGTTAATAGCCGATACTCACTCGCAGCAAGATTATCATCGAGGCTGATATTCCCCATAGATAATCTATGCAGCTCCAGCACTTCATTTTGGAAGAAGCCAAACATACGTTTAATTTGATGGTAACGCCCTTCGTAAATACTGAGCTGTGCAGTGTGACTTGAAAGAATTTTTAGTTCAGCGGGCAGAGTGGTTAAATCTTCAAACTGAAAATAAAAGCCCTCAGTGAACTTCTTTACATACTCGGGAGTAATTTCGTCTTGGGTTTTTACCCAATAGGTTTTGGGAATTTTTTGTTGCGGCTGAGTCAGTTTGCGTGACCACTTTCCGTCATTGGTCAACAGCAATAAACCCGTGGTATTAAAATCTAGGCGGCCGGCTAAATGCAGGCTTTGTTTTTCTGGGATGTCGATAAGATCTAGGACGGTTTTATTTTTAGTGTCCTTGGTTGCACTTACGCAACCCTTAGGTTTGTGCAGCATGACATAAATAGCTTGGCGCGCTTGTAGAAGATTACCATCTACTTCAACGCGGCAAAATTCAGTAATTCTGCCGCGCCCTTCACTCACAGCAATACCGTTTAGGATGACTTTGCGCTGCACAAATAGATCGCGCACAGCCTGTGCGGAATAAGCGAGCTTACTTTCGATGAATCGATCTAAGCGCATTTATAATTCTGCAGAAATCAAGGTCTAGACTTTTTAATTAAATCATAAGCCACTTGAATTTCCTGCGCGCGCTCAGTGGCTGATTTAATCATCTCCTCTGGGAAGCCCTGTCCCATCAGTTTATCGGGGTGATATTGGCTCATTAATTTTCGATAAGCTTTTTTGATATCTGCATCGCTGGTTTCTGCTGTCACACCCAAGGCTTCATAAGCGAGCGCCAAATCATCGCCACGCTGATTTTTGGCAAACGAGTTTTGCGCACCAATCATTTTTAGAAGCTGTTCAAAGGTGGTGCGCGAGAAGCCAACACTATCTGCCACTTGCTGCAAAATCTCTACTTCGCGATTATGTAAAACACCATCAACCATCGCCAAGTTAATTAAATAGACCAATAACATTTGGCTTAAATTGGGGCTGCGCGTACCCAAATCACGATAGGCGATTAAACAGGCCTGCAAACTAAAATCAGCACTCGCACCCTCTTTAAATAATCGTATAGCTTCACGCTTGTGCTCGGGTGTTAAGCCCATTTTATCCATGTAAGCTTCAGTGAGCTTTACTTCATTTTCACTGATATGGCCATCTGCTTTGGCAATATGCCCCAACAAATTAAATACCGTTTTAAAAAACAAAGCTTGCGATGCTTGCAGCTGCTCACCCGTAATTTTTACCGGCGCATTGCGCTTGCGGTCATAGAAAAAGAACCCAAGTGCAGCAAATATCAACGCACCATAAACATTACGAGTAACAATAAAACCCACAATTAAACCAACTACTGTTCCAATCATTTTTAATCTCTATCTAAGACAAATTT